>NZ_JBKWAE010000017.1:0-1208 GCF_046974225.1 Hominenteromicrobium sp.
AGTATAGGAAAATCAAGAACCGATTTCTACCGATTCTCGATAGGTGGTTGTTTTAGGAACATAGGTGGTATTTTTTACGGGAATCTCATACCGGTCTGTATGGGCGGCTGATAAGTATCTGCGGTATGGGGGTCCTCCCATACCGCAGACGGATCATCCTTATATTCAGTTCGGCAAACTGGAATTTATCGCAATATTTCATTCTTGGATTATACTCGCTTATAGATAATTGGTTCATCATATCCAAAAGTTTTCTTTCCATTAACTTCCATGCTTTCAGATACCTCCAGACAACTATCAGAAAACTTTTCCCAAAGCTTAAATGTCATTACCGGTGAAAACTGGCTTGTACTGCCTCCTTCCCAGATTCCATCTTTCTCATGATAGAGCGCCGGAGTGAATTTTTCAGATTTTTTCAATTCAGTGTAGTCAGCATTTTTCATAGAATCATATGAAAACGTACTTTTATCTTCTCCTTCTGGTATTTCATAAGAATGCAACACAATTCCGTCTTCTTTCTCTGTAATAAGGAAAAGATGTGGGGAAGCATGGCGTTTACCATTTGTCTCATAGTAGCTTTCTTCAACAACAAATTTACCATTAAAATCTTTAGGAAGGTTCAAAATTTTCTCATTACAGATTGTATTAATGTGTTCTGCATAAGGATATGTTTTCCCTTCTCTCTGCATATTATCAAACTGCTCTTTGTTATTAAAGTGTCCCGTCATCATATTAATAAAATTATCGAGCTTCATCATGCTTTTTACCTCCAAATTCTCATTTATTGTTTTTAATCAAAAGTATTATACCACATCTTTACGAATTTTTCTATCACTTCGACTATACTCACGACTTAATGACTTCTTGAATACTTGCCGAAAAAGAAGAACTGCCATCACTTGACAGCAGTTCTTCTTCGGCTGGTATTAAATTAAGAAAAGAGTTTGCGATGATAGATTTTGAATTTGAATTCCAATATGCGGAGGCAAAGCTGCCCATCCTCCGACAGGTCGGCTGCGGCAGCGGCTCGGGCTGCGCGTTGTTGTGCGCCGCGATCGTTTCATAATACGCCTTGTGGTCGGTGGGCGTAAAAACGCCACGATGCCGGTTCTGCTTTTCAATTTCTTTTCGCAGTGCATCCTCCGGCAAAGCAAACGCCTTTTTCGCGCCGGAGAGCTTGTATACGCTGCGTAAGATAGATGCAAAGA
>NZ_JBKWAE010000017.1:4073-9246 GCF_046974225.1 Hominenteromicrobium sp.
CAGTTCCTTTTTCTCGCCCTGCGTGACCGCTGCACCATCCCCGGCTGTGATTTTCGGGGGCAGCTTTGCCGTCACGGTGGCAGCCTTGGTGATTTCCTTTATTGCCGCAGCGTCGGAGAAATACTTCTTGCAGCCGCCGCAGTACCAATACGCAATGTTGCCTTCTTCGGCAGCGGTGGCGGCCTTTGCGTCAATGTGTTTCAGGTCGGTGTGGTTGTTCGGGTCAAGGCTGCCGTAGCTTGCCTTGCAAATCTCACAGACGGCATTTTGGGTGCAGGTCGCTTTGCCGCCGGAGTGCTCCGCGTAGCCTTTCTTTCCCGCGTTATCCGTCACATCGCAGTTTTCATTGGCACATTCATGCCAGTGATGCGTTGCATCGGACGTCCAATCGGACTTCCAGCTGTGGCCGGTGGCTGGAATCGGCTCTATTTTTGTTGCGCCGCACTTGGTGCAGCTATATGTCTCTTCGCCCGCTTTTGTGCAGGTAGGCGCTGTTGTTATCGTACCGTTGTCCCAAGTATGAGGGCTTACGTCATCCTTTATATCGCAACGGGAACACTGCTTCCAGTGCTCGTTATCATCATGTGTCCAACTGGTAGTAAAATCATGTCCCAGAGCATCGCCATATTCCGCACCGCAAACTGCGCATTTTGCTTTTTCGGTGCAGGTGGCCGTGCCGCCGGAGTGTTCCGCCTTATGAAACACCGCGCCGCAGGTGCAGACCTGCCAGTGTTCCGTTTCGTTGGATTTCCAGTCGTTACTCTGGTGGTCATGGGCGTCGCCCTGTCCCTTGAACACGGGCAGGGTTATTTTTGCCGCAGCCACATACTGGCAGCTGTCCCATGGAGAATTGTCGCGGTCAGCCTTAAGCAGCGCCAGCACCGTGTCGTTGGCGAAGTTTGCGGCGGTTTTGGACTCTGTTTTTGTAATGTTGCCATTACTATTGTTTCTGCCAACTGCGTTCAGGTTCGTACCGGCAAGATAGTAGCAGTTTTCTACAGTGCCAGAATTATTGCCAACGATTTCGCCAACAGCATAATTACCTTTAACCGTTCCAACATTGTAGCAATTGGAGATCGTGCCCATGTTAAGTCCCGTAACACCGCCAGTTCCCTTAATTGTGCCGGTAATTGTGCCAACATTATAGCAGTCGATGATTCTCGCATTGTTAATATTACTGCCAGCAATACCGCCAACATAATCGCTACTGCTGCCAGTAACGCTGCAATTGTTGCTGCAATTTTCAATCGTCGCAGCATCCAAAGCGCCGCCCACAATGCCGCCGACGTGACAGTCTAGACCCGTAGAATAATAATTATGGGATACGTTACCTGCCACTGTCAGGTTTTTAATCGTGCCGCCTTTTACAGCACCGAACAGACTGACATACCTGAATTTGCCCGTAACGTTCAGGCCGGAAACGGTGTGGCCGCCGCCGTCAAATGTGCCCTCGTAGTAAATCTGATTTCCTTCGGTATAGTTTCCGATTGGCGTCCATGCTTCGCCGTTCAAATCAATGTCTTCCGTCAATTCGGCGCAGATTTGGGTGTCTGCTTCCTTTGTTACATTATTCACCTTATCCCGGAACAGCTTTAACTGGTCGGCGGTGCTGATTTGATAGGGATAAGCTGCGGTGCCAAGGCCGTCCATGTAAACGGTGTTATTGCCGACCTTGTAGGGCAGCGCAATGCTGCCATCCACCGTGCCGCCGGTCATGGTAAAACTGGCACTGGGTTTGACGACAAACACACTGTTGCCGCCATTCACCGCCGTGCAGCTCGCGATGCTGCCGTCATTCATGGTGAAGGTGCTGCTACCGTCTACATATACACCGCCGCCTTGCTGGGCAGTGCAGCTGGAGATGGTGCCGCCATTCATGGTGAATCTGCTGGTGTTGCGTATCTTCACCGCACCGCCGTAGTTGCCGGCAGAACAATTTTCAATCGTTCCGCCGTTCATTAAAAAGGAAGCATTTCCCTTGATAAAGATCGCACCGGCATCGTCATCCGCTCTGCAGCCGCTGATGGTGCCACTGTTCATAATAAAAGTGCAGCCATCACCGATATCCACCGCACCACTGTCATCACTGGCTTTGCAATTCGTAATAGCGCCGCCGCTCATCTCAAATTTGCCGCCGTCTGAGATATCCACAGCACCGCCGTCACCGTCAGTCATGCAGTTTATGATGGTGCCGCTTTTTAAGGTCAGGATACCGCCGTTGATACTGAAGCCGCAGTTGTTATTTTGACCGTCAATTTTACCGCCGGTACCGCTGTCCTTTACCGTCAGATTTCCGTGTTCATTCACGCTGAATATATCATCGCACTCCGTATCACCGCATGTCAAAGTATAGCCGTTCAAATCCAGCGTGACATCAGGGCGGTTGACGGTCAGGGAGTTGCTGATGCTAATGTCCCCTGTCAGCTTGACGGTGTCGAATTTAACATCAGCAATAGCCGCAGTCAGTTCTTCCGCAGTGCTGACATCTTTTGCCGTCTCGTTTCCGCCAATTAACGACGTCAAGGCTGTCTCCGGCTGGGGGTCGGACACTTCCCCCTCTGGCTGGGGGTCGGACACTTCTCCCTCCGGCTGGGGGTCGGACACTTCCCCTCCGGCTGGGGGTCAGACACTTCCCCCTCCGGCTGCACTGCCGCATCGTCTGCGGGCTGGGCGCACTTTGCACAGTTCTCCGGCAAAGCGCCCTCTACGCCGCAGACAGGGCACTCTGTGTTCATTGCTTCTGCCGTGCAGGCTGTTTCACAGCTGCAAACAGGCGGTTCTTCCGTCTCGCTCTCGGCAAATGCCGTAGTCGGCACAAAGCAGAGCACCATGCACAGAGCAAGCAGGATACTGAATAATCGTTTCTTCATCTTGTTTCCTCCATTTCGCCGTTCTTTGACAGCTTAAAATCGTATTTCATTTCCAACATGGCAAACAGCTTATACATAACCTCTGTGGCGATTGCCTTAATATCTAATGACTGAATAAAGGCAAGCACCTTTGCCTGTTCTTCCTCCGATACACGATACACCCGCATCGCCGCCGTCAGAAAACGGCTGAGCTTGCGTTCCAACGGAAAATGAATATCACATTTTCTTGCCATATAGCTGCGCATCAGTCCCGCCGTGCCGATTTCCATCTCGTAAAAGTCACTCTCGGTATCATCGGGGAAATTTTCACCAAAAATCTGCTTCAGCTCTGCCGTGGTATGCAGGTAGATATACTCCGATGTTTCGGGCAGGGAATAGGCTTCAATGTAGATTTCCCGCAGGTTCTCGTTCAGCTCGGTCAGTGTCAGTTGGATCGCCGTTTCCACCGCATAGGCATAAACCGGCGGCAGCTTGCTGTCTGCAATGCTTCTTGCCACGCCGAACTGTCCGCCGAACATCGTTTCGGTCAATTCCAGCAAAATTCTGTCCTTGGTCGGAAACAGATTCAAATAGCTTCCTCTTGCAACACCTGCTTCGTCCACAATCTGACTGACAGAGGTGTTTTTATACCCCTGTTCCAGAAAGAGACGGACGCACACAGTCAGTATTTTCCTCTTTGTTTCACTGCTGTCTCTCCGCAAATATATCGCCTCTCTCCAAACGTTTTAGTACACATACCAATAATATCATATCAAGTGCAAAAAGGCAAGTGGAATTTGAAACTTCACCTCCGTAAATTGTGACATTTCCACAAACGCTGGCTTCTTCCATTACGATGTCCACCCGCATCGTGTATTCGTAGGGATGCAGCAGCCGGTCCCGGTATTTGTCCTGCTCGGCTTTCATTTTCTCATAAAGGCGAGCGTTGTAATCTGTTTCGTTCATAGCGAACACCTCCTTCAAAATAGAAATAGCCGCCTGATTTCTTTTGAAAACCAAGCGGCTATGTACGCTATATTCAGTTCGACAAACTGGAAGTTATCGCTGCGATTCCTCAAATTGATGACCGGGAATACAGACCTGAATCACAGAAATCATGTGCTCAATGGAATCCTCACAGTTCTCTTTCAGCCATTCATTGACAATTCCCATGATACCGTTTATATAAAACGGCATCATGTATTTTTGGTTAGGCAACGGAACGTGATACCGATTCAGGATTGGTATGAATACATGACGATTCAGGGAAAGATAAGCATCGTTCATTCCTAAGACGGACGCCTGTTCGAGGGTGGTACGGAATATCCGTCTGTGCTTTTTGATATAGTTCAAATACGGCGTCAGATACTCCGGCGTGATAAGATATAATTCTTCCAGCGGACGGGTTTGAATCTGCGACATAAACTCTGCTGTGTCATGCGGCATTGCCTCCACAAATTGATCGATGATGTATCGGGCGCTCTCTGCCAGAAGATCGCTTACGGTTTCATAATGCAGATAGAAGGTGGATCGGTTGACGCCTGCTTTTTCGCAGATTTCCTTCACCGTGATATAGGTGAAGTCTTTCTTTTCCAAAAGCTCCAAAAATGCCTCATCCATGCGGGCGGCAGTGGCAAAATATTTACTCTCCGAGCGATTCAAGGGGCTTCATCTCTTTCCTTTTTCTGCTATGAAGCAGCATAGATACGGCAATCAGAATCACAGCACCGTACACAATGGGCGGCAAAGGACATAGAATCCATTTCGGTGGGTGCAGAACCCGATACAGAATTACCTGTGTTCGCTTCACGACTTACCGCTCACTGATCTCTTTGGCCAATTCCATGATCTCAAAGGCATACTTCTGCTTGCCCTGTGCCAGCAGCTTCTTGTGAATCGGATAGTTTACGCCCATGCCGATCATCCCGACAACGCCGATTGCGATACCCAGCACAAAGCTGGAAGTTGTGCCGCTGCCGATCTGCCCCATGGCAAGGCACATTCCCATGCCGAATACAAGCGCCGAAATAATACCGAGGGTGTAGGTGAAAATAGTTGCGGGGAGTTTTGCTTTTGCGTCCAGCTTCCGCAGGGCGACCACTTTCGAGGTGTCCTTGGGTGCATATTCGTTGGCGAGTTGTTCTGCAAAAATTTTATCTGTGTTCATGGCTTATTGCCTCCTTCATTTGATGGCTTTATTATACCGTCAAATGAGTACGAACTGAACAACACGATTTGCAGTTTGTGTCGAGTTCAGTAAGTGAACAAATTCCGATTTGTCATTCTGATTTAAGCATATTATACGACGATATTGTGACTTTTTC
>NZ_JBKWAE010000017.1:10477-51248 GCF_046974225.1 Hominenteromicrobium sp.
CCCTTTGAGAAAAGGATTTCTCCTCTCCCAAAGGGTAGTTTAACTTTTACTTAGAATTATCTTTTTTAATAACTAAGTTATAATTGCTATCATAATACAGTCCAAGTTCTCTACACATTCTATCGTTCACATTATCTAACGCTTTCTTATATTCTGCATACGTTGGAGACAGAACCATTAAATTAGGAATGAATATATCGTTATATCCTTTATTTTGTAACTCTTTCTGCATTTTTCTCTGTGCAATAAATGCTGGATGGTATTTCATTATACCGTTTTTCATTTTAGCACCTTTCCATACTTTTTCTTTTAGTCTTTCATATTCACTTTCACTCATATCACGATAATAGGCTATCATCTCATCTGCGGTTCTGGTTTCTTGTGCAATCCCACCTATCATCTTCGCACCTATTCCCATAATAAAAGGAACTTTCAATGTCGTTTCATCGCAATATTCTAATATATTCTGTAGTGCCTGCTTCTGTTCCAGAGTCTTCAACCTTACATTAAGAAATGGTTTGAAATGACTTTTAAAATAATCTCCCCATTCTTTTCCCGGTAGCAAAGACTCAATTGCATTTTCAACGGTTTGATAATCAAGTGCCTCATTTGCTTTGTCTGCGTCACCATCATCTATAAATTGCTTCAAAGCTTCAAGTCCTGAGTCTTTTAAAACTTTTTCCTGCACTTTTTCTTGATAAATACGAAGAAGAATACTTTTGTCGCCAGTTTCCAAAAGGCTCTGTATGTCTTTAATACTAATACCGAGTTTTCTATATACTGAAATCTTTTTTAAAGTTTCAACATCTTGTGCAGTATAGTTACGATAACCATTGTTATCTTTATCCACTGACAGCAATCCTTTTTCTTCATAATACTTAACTGCACGCTTTGTCATTCCAACCTCATTTATAATTTCATTTAATAACATCAGATGCACCTCCTTATGATTTATGTTGATAGTATAAGCGTATACGCTGCGTGCAGGTCAAGAGTTTTTCGTCTTTCTTCTAAAAATGGGCAATCCCGATTTCAGGACTGCCCATTCATTCTGCTAATTATGCGATTTTTTCTTGCTTGCACCGATTTCTGCATCAATTGATGTAAGTTTGATGTAAATCGCTGTTTTTTCAGTTTTTTATCAAATGAAGTACGTCCCGTCTATTCGGTAAAACGGTACATCTTTACATCATCTTAATAGAGCTTTGCACCTGCCGGAATGTGGTCATCAACCATCAGAAGATGAAGCTTTTCTTCGCCTTCTTCTTCATGAATAGCACTGAGGAGCATACCGCAAGAGTCAATGCCCATCATCGCTCTCGGAGGCAGATTGGTGATGGCGATGCAGGTCTTTCCAACCAGCTCTTCCGGCTCATAATACTCGTGAATACCACTCAAAATGACCCGATCTACGCCGGTTCCGTCGTCCAAAACGAACTTTAAGAGCTTTTTGGACTTCTTCACGGCTTCGCATTCCTTAACCTTCACGGCACGGAAATCGCTCTTGGAGAAGGTGTCAAAATCCACCTGATCCTGGAACAGCGGCTCGATCTCCACATTGGAAAAATCAATTTTTTCTTCGACGATAGGAGCCGCTTCAACGGACTTTTCTTCAGCCTTGGTCTCGGCCTTTTCGGTCTTATCCTTGTCCAAAGGTTTCATTGTGGGGAACAGCAAAACATCGCGGATGGCTGGGGAGTCCGTCAGCAGCATCACAAGGCGGTCGATGCCGTAGCCGATGCCGCCCGTCGGGGGCATGCCGTACTCAAGCGCATTCAGGAAATCCTCGTCCGTGTGGTTCGCTTCCTCGTCGCCCGCAGCAAACGCCGCGTCCTGCGCCGCAAAACGCTCTCTCTGGTCGATCGGGTCGTTCAGCTCGGAGTACGCGTTGCACATTTCCCACGTGTTGATGAACAGCTCAAAGCGCTCCACCTTCGTCGGGTCGCTCGGCTTCTTCTTCGTCAGCGGAGAAATCGCCAGCGGGTGGTCCATGATGAACGTCGGCTGAATGAGCTCCTTCTCGCAGTATTCCTCAAAGAACAGGTTGATGATGTCGCCCTTCGTGTGGCGCTCCTCATATTCAATATGGTGCTCTTTTGCAAGCGCCTTCGCTTCTTCGTCGGTCTTCACCTCGTCAAAGTCGATGCCCGCATACTTCTTGATGGCGTCGTTCATCGTCAAGCGCGCAAATGGCTTCGAGAGGTCGATTTCCACACCGTTATACGTGATGACCGCGCTGCCGCACACCTTCTCGGCAAGGTAACGGAACATGTTCTCCGTCAGCTCCATCATGCCGTAATAATCCGTGTAGGCCTGATAAAGCTCCATCAGCGTGAACTCCGGGTTGTGGCGCGTATCGACGCCCTCGTTGCGGAACACACGGCCAATCTCGTAAACCTTTTCAAGGCCGCCTACGATGAGGCGCTTCAGGTAAAGCTCCAGAGAAATACGCAGCTTCACGTCTTCGTTCAGCGCATTATAATGCGTCTCAAACGGACGCGCCGCCGCACCGCCGGCATTTGAAACCAGCATCGGGGTCTCCACTTCCATAAATCCTCTGCCGTCGAGGAAATTGCGGATCTCCTTAATGATCTTCGAGCGCTTTACAAACGTGTCCTTCACTTCCGGGTTCACGATGAGATCGACGTATCTCTGGCGGTAGCGCATATCGGTGTTCGTCAGGCCGTGGAACTTCTCCGGCAGCACCTGCAGGCTCTTCGAGAGCAGCGTCACAGACGAAGCGTGAATGGAAATCTCGCCGGTTTTTGTCTTAAACACCTCGCCGCGCACGCCGATGATGTCGCCGATGTCAAATTTCTTAAAATCCTTGTAGCTGTCTTCGCCCACGGCGTCACGCGCCACATAGCACTGGATGCCGCCCTTTAAGTCCTGCACATTGCAAAACGATGCCTTGCCCATGACGCGCTTGCTCATCATACGACCGGCCACCACAACTTCTTTGCCCTCAAGCGCGTCGAAATCGTCTTTAATTTCCGCGCTGTGGTGCGTCACATCAAATTTCGTGATCTGGAACGGGTCTTTGCCGTCTTCTACAAGCTGAGCGAGTTTCTCTCTGCGCACGCGCAGCACTTCGGTCAGTTCCGCTTCCGTTTCCGGGGTCTTCTTTTCTGCCATTTTCTGCCTTCCTTTCCCCGCCGCACGGCGGTCACAAAAAAAGCGGGCGGATTTTCTATCCGCACCGCCTGATTCTCAATTAAGATACGGAGATGATCGTGTACTCCACGATGCCTGCGGGTGTCTCCACTTCAACGGTCTGTCCGACCTTCGCGCCGACAAGTGCTTTGCCCACGGCGGATTCATCGGAAATCTTGCCCTGGCGCGGGTTTGCTTCGTTAGAGCCCACAATGCTGAAGCTGCGCTCGGCTTCACTGCCGTCCGCACGCTTCGTTTTTACAAATACGGAAGAACCGATGTGCACGGTATCCGCCGCAAGGTTTTCCTTCTCAATGACGCGTGCGTTGCTCACCATCACTTCAAGGTCGGCGATGCGCGCCTCAAGGATAGCCTGGTCGTTCTTTGCTTCGTCATATTCGCTGTTCTCGGAAAGGTCGCCGAAAGAAAGCGCTTCTTTAATTTTTTCCGCAACTTCTTTTCTGCGGTTGACCTTCAAGTCCTCCAGCTCAGCCTGCAATGCCGCAAGGCCTTCCTCTGTAACATAATATGCCTTTTCTGCCATAGTAAATAAACCACCTTTATTTGTAATTCCGAAAAACGGGTAAATGCGTACACTAATGTTCTTTATTATAGCGATTTTGGTACCAAATGTCAATGTTTTTTAAGGCGGAAAAGTGTACAGAATAAGCCGTTTTCCCGCCCCATCTTTGCTCATTTCCCCCATTCCCGCCCTACCCCGCACAAAGCCCCGCTTCCTTCATAAAATGCCTTTTCCGTTATGCGATAGATTTCCCTTGTGTTTTATACGGGATATGGTAGAATGAAAGCGTAAAATTAAATTTTCAAACGCACAACATGTACAAAGCACAGTTACAAGGAGGCTCATCTTGAAAAAGTATCGGGCATCGGTTTTGATGTTTCTGCTTTTTGAAGGCGTAGCGGTTACGCTGTGGCTCACAAAAAGCAACCTGTTTTATTTATTCAATTTCAGCTACATAGGTTCTTGCCTTTCGGTCGGCTTAGCGCTTTTCACCGCGGGAAAACGCTATGCGCGGCAGTTTGTGCAGCTTGCAGTCGGGCTTTACATGCTCGTGTATCTGGGGCTGATGTCGCAGGAGAACATGCAGATTGAAGGCTTTTGGTACTATCTGTTTTCCGGCGTGTTCGAGGCGGCGACGATTCACTACGCCGTCGCAAAAATTTTCGGCCCGCTGCTTTTCGGCCGCGGCTGGTGCGGTTATGCCTGCTGGACAGCCATGGTCTTAGACTTGCTCCCGTTCAAAGTGCCGCAAAAGCCCCGCAAAGAAAAGCTGGGCACGCTGCGCTATGTGATGTTCGCGCTCTCGTTCGCGCTCGTCTCCGCCCTGTTCCTGATGAAGTTCTCGAACCTCGAGCGCATCATGTTCTGGCTGTTCCTCATCGGCAACATTCTTTACTATGCCGGCGGCATCGCGCTTGCGTTTATTTTTAAGGATAACCGCGCGTTCTGCAAATATCTTTGCCCGATCACGGTCTTCTTAAAGCCGATGAGCTATTTTTCACTCCTGCGCGTACATTGCGATGAAAGCAAATGTGTCCAATGCGGCAAATGCCTGAAGGTCTGCCCGATGAACGTCGAGGTCAACAAAGAAAGCCGAAAGCGCAAAAACGCCACGGAGTGCATCCTGTGCTATGCATGCACCAAGGTCTGTCCCAAAAAAGCGCTGCATTAAAACGCTGTAAACCCTATATATAAGAAAAACTACGGTACCCGCAAGCACCGTAGTTTTTTATTTTATGTTCTCTTTTACGCCTTCACTTTCACCGGATTCAGCAAATCGATTTGCTGAATCTCCCGCTTTCCTGACTGTGCAAAATTCAAGCACGGAGATTTTCAGTTTTATCCAAACGCCGTGCGCAAAAGGGTCGTATCGGACATTGTCCGCACAATGGCTCCGTCGGCCGGCAAATATTTCGGCCTAAGGCCCAGAACGGCGAAGTTAAATAACCCGGAAACTTAGGGTTCAGCCGCCGCGCCGCTTCCGTTACGTCTTTCAATGTATCTTTTTCGCAGAACCCGGCGCGCAGAAAAATACGCCGAATATGCACATCATACGCAATATCTATATTTTCTTTATCTGATATTTCGACACCCAAATCGCGCCAAAGCAGCAAACAAGCAAGTGAAGACTTTTTGTGGCTGATTCCAGAGAACGCCTCCAACCGCTCTACAATCTCCATGGCAGTCACATTGCCCCAGATATTCTCGGCGCAGCCGTCGTATTTCGATGTAAGTCTTTCGGCTGCCGACCACAAATACCGCCCCATATTGCCAGGATAGCGATGCAATGCCGGCTTTGTGCGTAGCAGTGTGCCTATTTCTTCCGACGAGCTTTCTTTGGCAATCTTCTGCATGGAAAAATGCCCTAACCGCTGCGCCAATTTATACGGCAGTGACCATGCGGTCTCCGCTTTCACCGATTGATCTGCGATAAGCCCAAACAAAAATGCGTTGCTATCCCGCATCACAAAATCGCGCTCTGCATCTGTCAAAAGTCCGCCGTTAAATATGTTTTCTGCCGTTCCGAATGTCATTTCATAATTCTGCAAAGCGTTTAAAATATCCTTATTTTCCACTGTGCACCTCCAAAATCAAGCTTTTCAATACAACTGAATTTCTTAATTTCAGTATAGCACAGCTTTTCAGTATCGCAATACAGAATTTCTCGTCCCTGCTTGAGGTGGCGAGATTGGGCTCACTTTTCATCTTTCGTCCTCCTCTCGGGCTAAACCCAGTTTATCCCTTAACGCCGCGTCAAAGCCAATAGAAAACATTGCGATTTTTCAAAATCTGTGCTATACTTTTTTCGTATTGTATTGTATCTCCTACGGAGAATAATAACAAGAAAGGAAAATTGAATATGAACAAGAAATTTAACGCAAAGCAGCTCACTCTGCTCGGCCTGATGACGGCGCTTTTGCTGCTGATGTCCTTTACGCCGCTCGGCTATCTGAACATCGGGCCGCTCGCCATCACGTTCAACGTTATCCCGGTCGCCGTGTCCGCACTGGCCCTCGGACCTGTAGGTGGTCTCATCGCAGGATCCGTCTTCGGCCTCACAAGCTTTCTGCAGGCGATTGGCGTCGGCGGTGTGAGCATGCTCGGGTCCACGCTTTTTAGCATCAACCCGTTTTTCTCCATTTTGCTGTGCTTTGTCCCGCGTATGCTGGACGGCTTTTTGCTCGGCTACATCTTCCGCAGCGTCCGTAAGCTGAACCGCGTCGCCGCGTGCTTCGTCACGGGCTTCGCCGCTGCGTTCTTAAATACGCTTTTCTTCATGTCCGCACTCATCCTGCTTTTCGGGCAGACCGAGTACATGCAGGGCTTGATCAACGGCCAAAACATTCTGCTGTTCGTCTGCGCGTTCGTCGGCGTCAATGCCGTGTTCGAGATGCTCTCGTCCACCGTCATCACCGGCGCCGTCGGCAGCGTCCTCTTAAAAGCCGGGTTTATTCAAACACCCGCTAAAAAAGCAGATTAAAAGGAGGTCCTCCCATGATCTTAGCCATCGATATCGGCAACACCAACATTGTCATCGGCTGCTGTGCCGATGGACAGGTCATTTTCCGCGAACGCGTCTCCACAAACCCCACCGCAACGGTGCTCGAATATGCCGCCATGCTCAAAATGGCGTTTGATATGAACCGCGCAGACATCACCGCGGTTGACGGCGCGATTCTCTCGTCCGTCGTCCCGGCCGTCACGCTCACCATGCGCGACGCGGTGCACAAATACCTGCACCTCACGCCGCTCGTCGTCGGCCCCGGCATCAAAACCGGCCTGCGCATCCACATCGATAATCCCGCCCAGCTCGGCAGCGACCTTGTCGTGGACGCCGTCGCGGGCATCCATCACTATCCCCTCCCGCAGATCATCATCGATATGGGTACCGCCACCACCGTCTCCGTTCTGGATGCGGAGGGCGGATACCGCGGCGGCATGATTCTGCCGGGTGTGGCTGTCTCGCACGATGCCCTCGCAAGCCGCACCGCGCAGCTGCCGAAGGTCGCGTTCGAGCTGCCGAAGCACACCATCGGCACAAATTCCGTAGATTGCCTCAAAAGCGGCCTGCTCTACGGCAACGCCGGCGCACTGGACGGCCTCATCGACCGCATCAACGCGGAATTAAACACCCCCTGTACGGTCGTCGCAACCGGCGGACTCTCCTCCGTCATCGCGCCCCTTTGCCGCAACAAGATCATCTTAGATGACGACCTGCTCCTCAAAGGGCTCTCCATCCTCTTTGAAAAAAACAAACCGAAAAACTGAAGACGCCCCGGCGCTTCAAGTCAATACAATACACACAAAAAGCACGCAGATTTTCATGCTCTGCGTGCTTTCTTTATGTCCGTTTATACGCCGAACCCCCGTCTTTCCGCCTCTTTCAAAAGTGCCGGCTGAATTTCCGGGTACGTCTGGTTTTCCGGCAGAGCGTCGCATAATACAATTTTCTCCATCTCGCTGTGTATCTCCCCGAACGATGTGATTTCCGCATAAAACAGCCCGCCGAACGATTCTTCACCCGTCTCGTTCACGCGCGTTTTGCCTGTCACGGAGTACACGCAGATCGGACGAATTTCAAATTTCACCGCACCCGTTTCTTCCATAAGCTCGCGCTTCGCCGTCTCTGCAATCGTCTCGCCCGTCTCTCTGTGCCCGCCCGGAAACTCCAGCGTCTCGCGCTCCTTGTGCTTACAAAACACCCATTTTCCGTCATGCTTCGCAATAACAACCGCAAAACGCAGCAGCTCGTCTTTCACATCTTCGTAAAACTTAACCGCCACCATAAAATGCCCCCGAATTTTCACGCTCTCTCGTCAATCATTGTCAAAAGTTTTGCTCAACGCAACCTCACTTCTTCCTCCGCTCCGCCTTCCACGCTTCAATCTGCCGCAATCGCTCCTTCACCCTTGCTTCGCTGCCCTGGTCCGTCGGTCTGTAATACTTCTTTCCGGCAAGCGAATCCGGCAAGCACTGCATCGCGGTCAGCTTTTCCGCCGTATCGTGCGCATATTCGTACCCCTCGCCGTAATGCAGCTCCTTCATAAGCTTTGTTGGCGCGTTGCGGATGACGAGCGGCACCGGCTCGGAGAGCATTTTCTGTGCGTCCCTTTTCGCGCTCTCATACGCCACATACAGCGCGTTTGATTTCGGCGCCATCGACAAATACACCACGGCGTGCGTCAAATTCACCGAGCACTCCGGCATACCGATAAAATGGCTCGCCTGATACGCCGCCACGGCGATCTCCAGTGCGCGGCTGTCCGCCATGCCCACGTCCTCGCTCGCGAACCGAATGAGCCGCCGCGCCACATACAGCGGGTCTTCGCCCGCCTCCAGCATACGCGAAAGCCAGTAAACCGCCGCGTCCGGGTCGCTGTTGCGCATCGATTTGTGCAGCGCCGAGATGATGTTGTAGTGCTCCTCGCCGGTTTTGTCGTACAAAAGCGACTTGCGGCTGATGCACTGCTCCAGCGTCTCCATCGTCACGGTCGTCTTGTTGCCCTCGCGGTGCCCGTTCAAAACGACCATCTCCAGCGTTCCCAGCGCCGTTCGCGCGTCACCGTTTGCAAACGCTGCAAGCATTTTCAACATCTCATCGGTGATTTCCACCGTCTGGTTACCGAAGCCGCGCGGGTCTTTGATTGCGCGCTTCATCAGCTCCACAAGCTCATCCTCGGAAAGTGCCTGCAAAACGAACACCTTGCAGCGCGACAAAAGTGCGGCGTTCACCTCAAACGAGGGGTTCTCTGTCGTCGCACCGATGAGCACGATGCTGCCCTTTTCCACAAACGGCAAAAACGCGTCCTGCTGCGCCTTATTAAAGCGGTGGATTTCGTCGATAAACAGCAGCGTGCGCTCACCCATGCGATGGTTCTGCTCCGCCTCGCTCATCACGCCGCGAATTTCCTTGATGCCGCTCGTCACGGCGCTGAAATTGATGAAATTCGCCTTCGTCCGCGCCGCAATAATCTGCGCCAGCGTCGTTTTACCCACGCCCGGCGGCCCCCAGAAAATCATGGAAGACACGCGGTCTTCTTCAATCAGCTGCCGCAGTACCTTGCCCTTGCCGAGCAAATGGCGCTGCCCCGCAAATTCCTCCAGCGTCCGCGGCCGCATCCGCGTCGCAAGCGGCATGTCCTGCCCCGCCCGGTTTCCAAATAAGCTCTGCTGTTCCATTTCGCGTCTCCTTCCGTCTGCAAAACCTGCATAAGCCCTGACTTTTTATCACGCAAACCTGCGCAAATTACATTCAATCCGCCTTCCGCAAAAACAGCCTTCCCGCTCGATCTGCTCTTGCATTGCGCTTCGCACCTCTCCGTTTTCCACCATCATTAACGATTAAAACCGCATTTCGTCTTACTTTTCCACCGTTTTTGCCATCATGGTCAAAAGTCTGCGCACGGCGCGCTGCCAGCGTTTGGTGACGCCCTTGCCGTGCCCGCCTTGATTCCACTCGAAGAATACCTTGCAGCCGTGATCGCTTAAAATCTCCTTCGCCTTTTCCGTGCAGTCGCCCACCGTCCGCATGACGGGCGGGCCGCCGAGCGGTTCGCGGTCGCCGAGGGATAAGTATATTGTGGTGTCCTTTTTAGGCGGACAGTTCTCCAAATATTTCAAAAACTGCGGGTACCACAAAGAGCCGGAAAGGCTTGCACCTGCACCGAATTTTTCCGTTTTCGTCAGCGCCCAAAGCGCAAATAATCCGCCGAGCGAGTACCCCAGCAGCGCACAGTTTTCGGGTTCCGTCGGCGCGCCGAAACGCTCCTCTAAATACGGCAGCGCCGTGTCTGTCAGGAATTTTAAGTAGTCTTCCCCGCCGCCCGAAAACGGCTCACCGGGCCAAATGGGCTCCGCTTCCCATGGGGTGAAATCCCGGCCGCCGTCGATTTCCGTAGAAAAAAATAATACCTCCGGCGCGTCTTCGGCGAGTAGCATCATCAGCTTTTCCATCTCCCACCCGCACAGTACATAGAGCCTCTTGGGCTTTCCCTCCGGCAAAAGGCAGGTGCAGCGACGGCCATCGAGCGTGAATACAATCGGATTTTTGGGCATAGTATCCCCCTTAAAAAACGGAGGCCTGTTCGTTCACTGCACGCAAAACGCGGTTTTGTGTACGCTCACGCACACCGTTTTAATCGAACTATTGTTTCTTTTAGCCAGTATAACACATTTTTTCGCAAAAAGCAAGGACATGAGAGGCCATCACAGGACATCTTTTTGCACAAAAATCCCGGCCGAAATTTTACGACCGGGATGTTGCTTAAAGCTTCAATTTCAGTTTACTTGCACAACTCATCTGCGAGGGCGTCAATCTGGGCGCGGGAGGCATCGTTCAAGGCGCACTTTACGGTGACGGTGGTATCCGTGTAAGTGAGGTTCTTGCTCGTTTCCAGCATCTTTTTCATGACCTTTGCCGCCATAGGCGCCCACGCGCCGTTTTCAATCATGCCGACGGTGCGGCCCTGATAATTGCGGGCGGTGAGATGGTCGATAAAGCTCTGCATATGCGGGAAAATCGTCGCATTATAGGTCGTTGTGGCGAGCACGAGCTTGCTGTAACGGAACGCATCGGCAACGGCCTCTGCCATATCGCAGCGGGCAAGATCTGCGACAACGACGTTCGGGCAGCCGCGCTGATTTAGCTTTTCGGCAAGCTCCTCCACAGCTTCTTTCGTGTGACCGTAGATGGAGGTGTAGGCGATGACAACGCCCTCGTCCTCGACCGCATAGGACGACCATGTGTTGTATTTATCAAGATAATAGCCGAGGTTTTCGTTTAAAACCGGGCCGTGCAGCGGGCAAATGATGGCGATGTCGAGCGCAGCGGCTTTTTTAAGGAGCGCCTGCACCTGTGCGCCGTACTTGCCGACGATGCCGATGTAGTAACGGCGGGCTTCGTCTGCCCAATCTTCCTCCACGTCAAGCGCGCCGAACTTGCCGAAGCCGTCTGCGGAAAAGAGGACTTTATCTGTACTGTCGTATGTGACGATAACCTCCGGCCAATGCACCATGGGCGCGGTGACAAACGTCAATGTATGACGACCGAGCTTGAGCGTACTGCCCTCGCCGACGACAACCTTGCGCTCCGGGAAATCCGTGCCGAAGAACTGCTGCATCATGACGAACGCCTTGGCAGAGGAGACGATCTGCGCCTCCGGGTATGTCTCCATAAAGGCGGCGATATTGGCGGAATGGTCCGGCTCCATGTGCTGCACGACGAGGTAATCCGGGCGACGGCCGTTAAGCTCCGTTTCGAGGTTTTGCAGCCATTCCACGCCGAAGTGGGCGTCTACCGTATCCATGACGGCAACTTTTTCATCGAGGATGACATAGGAATTATAGGACATGCCGTTTTCTACGGTGTACTGTCCCTCAAAAAGGTCTACGTCATGGTCGTTTACGCCGATATAGCGAATATCTTCTGTTACAAACATGTAAAAGCACTCCCTTATGTTCTGAATGTTCTGATTTCAGTATACCACAGTTTTCGCACGATGCAAATGCTTTTTAAAGATAGTGAAATGTCAGACGCAGCGCAGCCAGATTCGGTGTGAAGCTACACGACCTGTGCCGAAAGCTTGTGAGGAAGAATACCGGCACGTGTGATACGCAAAAACGGCGCTCCCGATTGGGAACGCCGTCTGTATGCTGTTTATAAAACCGATTAGTTGAGGATGGTCTTCTCGGTTTCTTTGTCGAAGAGGTGCATCTTGTTCATGTCGAGAGCGATCGTGATCTTGTCACCGGTCTTAGCGGTGGAAGTCGGCTCAACACGAGCGGTAAGAGCATTGCCTTCGCAGTTGAGGTACAGATAGGTCTCTGCGCCCATCAGCTCGGTAACTTCAACGTCAGCCGTAGCTCTGGCCTCCGGATGCTTCTCGATGAACTCCGGCTCATCGTGTACGTCTTCCGGACGGATGCCGAAGACGATCTCTTTGCCAACATAGTTAGCGATTTCATCGTTAGCCTTGTTAGCCGGAACCTTAATCTTAGCTGCGCCGAAGGTGACGTAGTAATCTGCGCCTTCCTTAACAAGGGTAGCATCGATAAAGTTCATCTGCGGGGAGCCCATGAAGCCTGCAACGAATTCGTTGACCGGCAGATCATACAGGTTCTGCGGGGTATCGACCTGCTGGATGAAGCCGTCCTTCATAACAACGATTCTATCACCCATGGTCATAGCCTCGGTCTGGTCATGTGTAACGTAAATAAAGGTGGTGCCGAGTCTCTTATGAAGCTTAGCGATTTCGGTTCTCATCTGTGCACGGAGCTTAGCGTCCAAGTTGGAGAGCGGCTCGTCGAGCAGGAAGACCTTCGGGTCACGGACGATAGCACGGCCGAGAGCAACACGCTGTCTCTGACCACCGGAAAGAGCCTTCGGCTTTCTGTCGAGCAGGTGGGAGATGTCGAGGATACGAGCAGCCTCTTCAACGCGGCGCTTGATCTCATCCTTCGGGGTCTTTCTGAGCTTCAGACCGAATGCCATGTTGTCATAAACGGTCATGTGCGGGTACAGAGCGTAGTTCTGGAACACCATTGCGATATCTCTGTCCTTAGGAGCAATATCGTTTGCGAGCTGATCGCCGATGTAAAGCTCACCCTTGCTGATCTCTTCGAGACCTGCGATCATTCTAAGCGTGGTGGACTTACCGCAGCCGGAAGGACCAACGAGAATGATGAACTCCTTGTCTTCGATGTCCAAGCAGAAATCTGTAACAGCGGTAACGCCGCCGGAATAGATTTTATAGACATTTTTAAGTGTTACACTTGCCATAAGATTTTTCCTCCTGATGATAGGTTGTTATACGTCAGAGCCTGGCAGCCATATGTGACGAACAACGTCTCTTTTCAATGCACTAAGTATAGCAGAAAATCGGGTCCCTGAACAGTCCTTATTTGCCCAAACTTTTTCCTT
Source organism: Hominenteromicrobium sp. (assembly GCF_046974225.1). NCBI lineage: Bacteria > Bacillati > Bacillota > Clostridia > Eubacteriales > Oscillospiraceae > Hominenteromicrobium > Hominenteromicrobium sp. The sequence continues at coordinate 23,572 of NZ_JBKWAE010000017.1, forward strand.
TGAGTTTAGTTAAAATAAATAAACGGCAAAAATTCTTGATGCTTTTTGTTCAGATTATTTGTGCAGGTTTTTCAAAAACCAACGCTGCGGCGCTCGGATCGAGAATTTTCGCTTCGCCGGGCGTAAGTGTGGGATCGAGCGTTAAAGCGCCGATGGATTCGCGGTGAAGGGCCGTGACGGTCTTGCCGCACGCTGAAAACATACGCTTGACCTGATGGAACTTCCCCTCCCGAATTTCCGTCCACGCGATGTGGGGATCGTCCTTACTGATTTCGAGCACGGCAGGGGCAAACTCGTTTTCGCCGCTTTTGATGCCGGTGGCAAAGCGCGCGATGTCGCTTTCTTCGGCGGGCAGGTCGAGCGTGGCGCGGTAACGCTTCCAGACGTGGCTTTTCGGCGCCAACATGCGGTGGGCGTACTCGCCGTCGTTCGTTAAAACGAGAAGGCCGGTGGTGTCCTTATCGAGACGGCCTGCAGGGAACAGGTCGCGGCGTTTAAGCTCCGGCGGCAGGAGGTCTAAGACAGTCTCTGCGCGGCTGTCACGCGTGGCGGTGAGCACACCCGAGGGCTTATAGAGCATGATGTACACAAACGCGCTGTACCGCACGGGCTTTCCGTTGACGGTGATCTCGTCCTTTTCGGGGTCGATCTGGATATCGCTTTTGCGCACGGCTTGTCCGTTGACGGCGACGGCACCGCTGCGCACCAGCGTGCCGACCGCCTTGCGGCTGCCGATATTTTCGTTTGAAAGGAATTTATCGAGTCTCATGTTGTTTCACTTTCCGTTGGATTTTGTGTGGATTCGCCGGTGTCCGGCGCGGGCGACGCGCTCTCTTTGATAACCGACTTCGGCATCTCATAGCGGGCGCTGTCTGCCGCAAAGCCGTGCATGAAGCCATCCTCTGCGCCGGACGCGACATCGCCGCCGATGATATTGCCCTCAAAGACAAGGAGCGTTGCGAAGACGCCATCGGGCGTATTCGGGTAGTTTGTGATGCGGTAGCGGTACTGCGTGCACTTTTCGCCGGCATAGGGCAAAAGGTCGAAACCCTGCGCCTGCTGCATCGTATTATACGCCGCATAGACATCGTTGAATTTTGCGGGAATGACAACCTCGCGCACATCCTGCGGCTCCGCTTCCGCCTCCCAGCCGAAGGACGTTAAAAACGCGAGGCGCTCCTCCCCCGTCATACCGGGGAATGTCTGCCGCTTTTCGCCGCGCGGGATGAGGAAAAACGCGCTGACGGCTATGGCGATGAGCACAAGCACCGCCAAAATTCGTTTTTTGTTCGCGCCGAGCGATACAATCATATTGCTGCCACCTTTCACCGCAGAAAACCGGGTAAGACTTTCTTTTCGGTCATAGGTATGCGGGGCGGCTATGCTTTATGCTTCCTCGGCGGCGGCGAGAAAATGCACGCCGTACTGCTCGAAAAAGAGCGTGTAGCCGTTAAGATGCGGCATGCCGTTTTGAAAGGTGATCTCGTAGTTTTGGAACGATTCCGAAAGGCCGGTGCCGCGGCACTTGGAGATGCTCTCTTTGAGCGTCCAGTACGCCAGAAAGCGCGCGGCGGGATTAGGGCTGCTTTGTATGTCCCGAAGCTCTGCGGGCGTACAGACGCGCTCTGCGGCACTCCCCCGCACGCGGCGGGGATATTCGGCATCGATGCCGACATTTTTCCGCGACACGGCGCAGCAGACGATGCCCTTAGTGTGGCTCAGGCTGATATGGGGCATGTTCTCCCCTTTTAAATACGGCTTGCCGAGCGGAGTTTTTTCCACAACAGGCGATTCGATGCCCCACTCGTCCTTTAAGACGCGATACAAAAGTGCGTAAGCACGGTCATGCAGCTCCTTTTGCGTGAGCGAGGGCGGAACGTTTTCCACATAGCGACGCATCAGTTTTCCTTCTTTTCATCCATCCACGCACGCAAGCGGCGCAGTGCTTCGTCTGCGCGGTCGTTTTTCATGGTCGGGAAGGCGCGCAGCAAACGGCGCTGGGTGTGACGCTGGAGCTTGGAGGTAACGCCGTTCCACTGGGCACGGAGGTCTTCGGCAGACTTCTGTGCTTTCACACGGCGGTCTTCCAGCGACGCACGGTATTCTTCGTACTTCTCCGAAAGCTGAGCGCGCTGTGCCTGAAGCTTCTCTTCGAGGACAGGGCGGGCTTTTTCGTCGAACTCCTGCTTCTGCTCGGTGATCTTCTCGTCTGCAAGGAGCGTCAGGCGACCGAGGCCGTTCGAGATGGCGTCGCTCTCTTTGCGCAGACGCGCGGACATATCGTTGATGACGGTGAGCTTTTCGTTGAGCTTGCGGATGGTAAGCACGGTGACGATGGTATCCGTGATAAACAGCGCGATGAAAATACCGACCAGAATTGCGCCGAGCGTGAAGGGAATCCAGTGCACGAGAGACGCGATAGCCGTATGAACAATGCGAATGACGACGACGACACACAGGCCCCAGAGGATGCTGAATTTTAAGCAAATATAGCCGCCGAGGTTGAAGGGCTGGTTGGAATAGTCCCACCACGTGGTGTGGAAGAATTTTTTGAGCGCCCAACCGCCGACAAGCTCGATGGCGCTGGTGAGCAGCGCGCCGCCGATAAACAGCAAGGGGATGTTATCCGAAAACGGCAGCAAAACGAGCAACACGAGCGACATGCCAAAGCCGTAGATGGGGCACACGGGGCCATTTAAGAAGCCGCGGTTGACGAACTTGCCGGTGGTGACGGTGGCAAAAATGACCTCCGAGCACCAGCCTAAAAACGAATAAATGGTAAAATACCAGAGCAGATCATAAAATGTCATGGGTCTCCCCCTAATTATGGATAGATTTTGAGCGAAAAGGGGCATACTGCACCGTGCCGTGCGGTATGCCCCGGTTGTTCGGTTTTACGGCGTTCTACGCAAATCAAACGCAGATGTTTTCGCCGACAAGGCCGACGTACTGACCCTCTTCTGCCGCTTCCGGGTGCATAAGCAGCCACTTGTTGCGGGCGAAAAGCATTTTGTCTTCCTCGGTCTTCGGCGCGCGCTTTTCGATGTCGGTGTTCGTGCCCTTCGGCAGCGCGACGACGCACTTGAAGCCGCCGTCGTTTGCATTGCACGGCGCATAGTGCAGCGTGGTGGCGTAAACCTCGATAACGGTGCCGGCGGGCACGAGGAACGCTTCGACCTTAGACGTATCGTACTTGCCGTTTTCGATGTCCTGCTCGGAGCCGATGAGCAGGATGAGGTCGGTGACGGCGATGTTTACTTCACTATCGCGGTGATATTCGAGACCGTTTAACTTATGGTTGTTGCCGTTGCAGTAGCCAATCTGCACAGGCATGCCGCCGTAGAGCGTGTAGGCGATGTCTTTGGCAGACGCGCAGCTTTCGAGAGACTCTGCACCGGGCACATAGACGACGTTTTCCGGGCAGGGCGTTTCCGCCATGGCGGCGATAATGTCGGAGCAATCGAGCCCCGTGATGACTTTGCCGTACTTTTTAAAAGCGGCATCCGAAACATTCTGAATTTTCATGGTTTTTTCATCCTTGCTTTCTGTTTTGAATCTAACCACATTATACCGAGGTGCAGAGGAAATTGCAAGACGCTAAGAACGCAAAAAGTTTTGCGCAAGCTTTTTCAAAAGCTTGCAGGTCCTTAGGGCAGCGCCCTAAGTCGTCGTCCACAGCCGACGAAACACCTTTTGCCTACACCAAAATTAGGAAACCCAGTTGCATGGGTTTCCTAAAAAGGCGAAGCCTTTTGATAAAACGCCCAGACAGAGAAAAAGCTCCCCGAAAGTGATTTCCGAAGAGCTTTCAATATACTTCTATTTACGCAGTTGTTACATCATCTCGCGCTTGCGCTTTTGTTTTTTCCAGATGATGATGGCGATGTAGACTGCGAGGAAGACTAGGATGATGGCGATGAGAACCGCGGATTGGCCGGGGCCGCCCATTTTGACCTCTGCCCAGAGCGTATCGAGCAGATTGCTCGTCTCGCTCGGGAGATTGACGAAGACCTCCGTGCGGTCGAGCACGTCCTGATCCGGGTAGTAGATGGGATTTGCGACGGCGTCGGGAGCAAGATAGTCTTTCGCGGCGGTCTCCGGGGTGGCGTAGCCGACGAAATCCATGTTCGCACCGGAAATTTCGGGGTCACACATGAAGTTGATGTACAGTTCGGCTTCTCTTTTGTGTTCGGCCGTTGCCGGGATGCACATGGCATCGACAAAGTAGTTCGTGCCCTCTTCCGGGACAATAAACTTGATGTTTTCGTTGTTTTCAACAAGCGTACCGGCATCGCCGGAATAGTACGGTGCAAGCCACGCTTCGCCGCTTTCCATTTTGTCAAAAATCTGGTCCATGACGTACGCCTGTACGAGGGGCTTCTGCTCTTTTAAAAGCATAGCCGCCTGCTCCCACTCGCTTTCGTCGGTGGAATTGAGGGAGAAGCCGAGGCGCTCCTGTGCGATGGCGAACGCGTCGCGCGGGTTATCGAACATCAAAATCTTGCCGCTGTACTGCTCGTCCCACAAAATAGACCAGCTGGTGACGGGCTCGGTGACATAATCGGTATTATAGAACAGGCCGACGGTGCCCCATGTGTACGGCACGGAGAATTTGTTTTCGGGGTCGTAATCGGGGTTTCGGAACTGCTCATCGATGTACCCGAAATTCGGGATATTGCTGAAATCCAGCTCCGCGAGCATGTTCTCGTTCATGAGCTTTGAGATCATGTAATCGGACGGGACAATGACATCGTAGCTTGCGCCGCCGCCTGCGAGTTTGGAGTACAGCGACTCGTTGCTGTCGAACGTGGTGTAGTTGACCTCGATGCCGGTGCGACGGGTGAACTCGGCATTGACATCCAGCGAGCCCTCGGTGCCGTTTGAAATATACTCGCCCCAGTTGTAGACATTGATGGTCACACCGGTGGGCTCTGCGGTGGGGTATTCTTCGGAAAAATCCCAGTCGTCGGCTTCATCGGCAAAGACGGGCGCGGCTGCGGTGCAGAGCACCAGAAGCGCAAAAAAGACGGCGAAAAATTTCTTTTTCATCAGGCACGCTCCCTTTCTGCCTTTTTGGCACGGCGCTCTTCACGTCCCTGGCGAACATTGATGATGATGAGCAAGAGCATGATGCACACAAAGAGCACGGTGGAAAGCGCGTTGATCTCCGGGGAGATGCGCTTTCTCGTCATGGAATAAATGTAGATGGGCAGCGTCTGCGTGGTGCCGCTTGTGAAGTAGCTGATGACGAAATCATCGATGGAGAGCGTGAACGCCATGATCATGCCGGTGACGATGCCGGGCATGATCTCCGGCAGCACGACTTTAAAGAACGCGCGTACCGGCGGGCAGCCGAGATCCTGCGCGGCCTCGAAGAGGTTCGGGTTCATCTGGCGCAGCTTCGGCAGAACGGACAGGATGACATACGGCAGGCAGAACGTGATGTGCGCGATGATGAGCGACGCCATGCCGAGGCTTTTGCCGCCGAACAGGCTGACTGCCGCGACGAACAGAAGCATCATGGAAACACCGGTGACGATTTCCGGGTTGACCATGGGAAAATTGGTGATGTTCATCATGACCTTTTTCGGCATACGCTTCATGCGGTTGATACCGACCGCCGCCATGGTGCCGAGTACAGTGGAAGCGAACGCGGAAACGACGGCGATGATCAATGTATTGAGCAGCGCCTCCAGAATATAGCGGTCCTCAAACAGGCGCTGATACCAGCGCAGTGTAAAGCCGGAAAACTGGGTGCGGCTTGCGGTATCCGTATCGTTGAACGAGAAGATGATGAGCACGATGATGGGCGCGTAAAGAAAGATGAAGATGAGCGCCGTGTAGACTTTGGAAGCCGTTTTCACAGAATCATACCTCCTCCCACATTTTCACCGTCGTCGAACTGGTTCATGATGCCCATGCAGATGAGAATGATGACCATGAGGACAAGTGAAATGGCAGAGCCGAGGTTCGGGTTATACGCCGAGCCGAGGAACTGCATATCGATGAGGTCGCCGATGAGCAGGTTTCCGCCGCCGCCGAGCATTTTAGAGATAATAAATGTGGAAACAGCGGGCACGAACACCATGGTAACGCCGGAAATGACACCGGGCATGCTCATGGGCAGGACAACTTTAAGGAAGACATTGCGGTTGTTTGCACCGAGATCCTGCGCAGCTTCGATGACGCTGTTGTCGATTTTGGTGAGCACAGAGTAAATGGGCAGGATCATGTACGGGATGTAGTTATACACCATGCCGAGGACGACTGCGCCCGCGGTGTTGATCATGTGGATGCGCGGCAGACCGACGGCGGCGAGCATATTGTTGATGAGGCCGTTATCCTCAAGGAGGGACATCCATGCGTAGGTGCGCAGCAGGAAGTTCATCCACATGGGCAGCATGATGAGCAAAATGAGGAAGCTCTGGCGGTTCGGCGCCGCTTTGGCGATGATATACGCGAGCGGGTAGCCGAGCAGAAGCGAAATAAACGTTGCGAGTGCGCCAAGCCAGATGGAACGCAGGAAGACGTTGGAATACTGGCCGACGCGCGCGATGTTATCTAACGTAAAAGCGCCGCTTTTATCGGTAAAGGCAAAGAATGCCACAAGACCCATGGGCACGATGATGAACAGCGTCATCCAGATCGTGTACGGGGCAGAGATGAGTTTAGTCCTCATGTTCGCTGCCCTCCTCCTGGAGCGCTTCCTCCATTTCGTCACTGAACGTGCTGTAATCGCCCATAGTGCCGGAGTAAACGGACTTCGCCATGACGTGAATGTCGTCCGGCGTGAGCGCAAGGCCGATCTTATCGCCGACATTGGCGCTGTCGGTCGTCTGGATCATCCACTTGAAGCCGTCAACATCGACGATAATCTCATAGTGTACGCCCTTAAACGTGACGCTGGTGACGACGCCGTTGATGTGTGCGGCGGCGGAGCCGGTGGGCACGATGTCGATATCCTCCGGGCGGATGACGACGTCGACCGGGGCCATTTTGCCGAAGCCGCTGTCGAGCGACTTGAAGCGCTGACCGGCGACCTCGACGAGGTAGTCTTCGATCATGGTGCCGTCGAGGATATTGCTTTCGCCGATGAAGTCCGCAACGAAGGCGTTTTTCGGTTCGTTGTAGATGTCAATCGGCGAGCCGATCTGCTGAATTTCGCCCTTATCCATGACGACGACCGTGTCACTCATGGAGAGCGCTTCCTCCTGGTCGTGCGTGACGAAAATGAACGTGATGCCGATGGCCTGCTGGATTTTTTTGAGTTCGTTCTGCATATCCTTGCGCAGCTTTAAATCGAGCGCGGAAAGCGGCTCATCGAGGAGGAGCACCTTCGGCTCGTTTGCGAGGGCGCGCGCAATGGCGACACGCTGCTGCTGACCGCCGGAAAGCTGGCCGACACCGCGGTGCGCCATGCCGTTTAAGTTGACCATATGCAGCATTTCGGTGACGGTCTTTTGAATTTCGTCTTCTTTCTTACCTTTGAGACGCATGCCGAACGCGATGTTTTCATAGACGTTCAGGTGCGGGAAAAGCGCGTACTTTTGGAAAATCGTATTGACGGCGCGCTTATGCGGCGGCACGTTATTGATCTTCTCGTCACCAAAAAAGACATCGCCGCTATCCGGTGTGACGAAGCCGCCGATGGTGCGCAAAACCGTGGTTTTGCCGCAGCCGGAGGGTCCGAGCAGTGTTACGAACTCGCCGTCACCGATGGTGAGGTTGAAGTTCTTTAAGACCTGCTCGCCGTCAAACGATACTGCAATGTCTTTGAGCGTGATGATTGGTTTTAACATGGAAAGCATCCCCTTTGCGGTTTGGTGGGACCCTTGTCCCCCGAAAGTTGCGCGGTCTTAGTGAATCACACACCCCGGCTGCATGATGCGTACTGCTTCCGCAAAGGATTTTTCACGGCCGCAGGCTTTCGCCCGTGATCCGGCCGCGGCAGGAACACTTTTCCGAACAGGATAAAAGCAACACAACGCTTTGTGTGTTGCCCGTTTTAGCGACCTTTCCGGAACAGCCGATTTTATTTGGTTTTAGATGCAAACGCAATAAGTTCAGTTTACGGAAAAAGTCAGGATTTGTCAACCGCTTTTGCGTAAAATATGAATAAAGTTTGACGATGGATTTGTGTGCATTTTTAAAAATGGGATTTTCAGGAATGTCAAAAAGGGATTTATGCGGGTTTGCGAAAAAAAGAGCGCCGCCCGAGAACCGAGCGGCGCCGAAAAGAGAGGAAAAGTATGTTTTTCCTTATGATCGGATTTATAAAGTGGAATGTGCGCGGCTTTGAAACGCAGTGTCATTCAGAGTACGGTCACGCATGGGGCGATAAGCACGGGCCGAATGCACACGACGGCGGCGCATGGGGCGCACGGCAAGAGAAAGACCTAAAAACGCCAGCAGCACAACGGCTAAAAACGGCAGAATGCCCTTTGCAGACCACTTGGCGCCCGCCTGCACGGAAGCGTTGACGACAACAGCCTTCGGCTCTGCGGCCTCGGGCGCAGCCGCGGCGGAAACGGCGCTTTCGGCGTCATCGGGATCGACCGAAGTCCCCGTGAGGCTGTGCAGGGCAGTGCTGAGCATTTTATCTGCCATATCTCTGCCCTCTGCGCGCGCGACGGCTTCCAGCTGCGCGGCGACGGCGGTGTAATCGTCCCGGAGGTCTTCCGTCGGTTCGGCGGAGACGGTTTCGGTATCCGTTATCGCTTCATCGGTCTCATCCGCCAAAACGGGTGCGGCGGCGAGCAAAGCGATAAGCAAGGTCAAGAGCACCGGCACGGCATGACGCAGTGTGCGAAGAATGGCGCTTGCTGCCTCCACACTGTTTTCGGTTTTTATCCGCATTTCTGCCGCCTGCATGCGCTTCTCACCTGACATTCAAAAATTACAAAGCAATAACATTTGTTACACTTCTGTTACATTTTAGCATACAGAGCGCTGAAAAGTCAAGAGGAAATGATTTGAAAAGTGCATAAAAAAGCCCCGTTTTTCTTGAAAACGGAGCTTTCGTTACAAAAGTTACAAGTTATGCCATAACAATGACGCTGAGCACGATATAGACGGCGTAGGCGGCGAGCATTAAAACGCCCTGCCAGCGCGAGAATTTCTTCGTGATGAGCGTGGGCACGACAGACAGAATGCCGATGATGAGACATGCCGGGATATCGACCATGGCGACGGTGGGCGACGCGGGGAGCTTGCTGCCGTAGATGAGCGCACATACGGGCAGAATCAAGGTCAGATCGATGATATTTGCGCCGATGATGTTGCCTGCGGAGAGCGAGCCCTGCTTTTTCGCGATGGCGGTGAGCGTGGTGACAAGCTCCGGCAGAGACGTGCCGATGGCGATGATGGTGACGGAGATGACGCGATCCGAAACGCCGCACATGGAAGCGAGCGCGGAGCCGTTATCGACAAGGAGCTGTGCGCCGGCGACCGTGCCGACCGCGCCGATGAGGAACTTGACAACATTGGTGATGACGGTTTTTTTCGTGACGGGCTCATCGAGCTGCTGACCCTTTGCCCCGCCCTTGACGGCGACGACGGCCTCGTGGATGTTGTCGTACATGGCAATGACGAAAATAATGATGAGCAAAATGCTGGCAACCATGCCGACGCCGTTATCAAACAGTGAGAAACATACGGTGACAGCGGCAGCCACGAGCATGAGGATCATTTTGAGCATGTAATCTTTGCGGCGGATCGCCATAGGAATGGCGACAAGCGCGATGCCCATGATGAGACCGAGGTTCGCCGTGACGCTGCCGATGGCGTTGCCGATGGACATATCCACCATGCCGATGCCGCTGCCGGGCGAAAGTGCCTCTGCGGCACGTGCGTCGAGCGCCGCGAAGATGGAGACGAGCAGCTCCGGCAAAGTGGTCGCGAAGCTGACGACCGTTGCGCCGACAATAAGCTTCGGAATGCCGGAGGCTTCCGCCATCCACGATGCGGCATCCACAAAGAAATCGCCGCCCTTGATGATGAGCACGAGACCCACGATGAGCAGCAAGACTGTAATTGCAATTTCCATTTGCAAATTCCCCTTTTTTACGCTTTCAGAGCGTTTTCGTTTTCTTCTTCCGCAAGATTACGCGGAGAAAGACATTATTTCTATTATAGCGGGGAACTGCGGGAAAATCCAGTCTTATTTGCCTGTTTTGTCAAATTTTACGGTTTTATTCATCGGACCCAAGGCTGCGGACGAGCTCTTCGAGCTTTTCGGCCTGTTCGTACGGAATATCGCACCACGGGCCGTCGTCCTTTTTATAGAACAGATTGCCGTAAACCGTGATCGTGCTCGTTTCGCCGTTTGCGTATTCCAGCGTGAAAATGTTGGCCGAGCCGTCGTATGCGTTCGGGTCGCCGCTCGTTTCCGCCGCGTTCTTTAAGAGAAGCAGCGGCATGATCTGCCCGATTTTTTCCTCGTCCGTGAAGACCTTCACGTCGCTTACGGGCTGTGTTTCTGCCGTGATGCGCACAGGCAACACGACCTTGCCGCCGATGGCGGGCGCGGTGCCCTGATCTGCGCCGTCTGCCTGCGCGGTCTCGGCGGCGCCTGTGACTTTCGTTTCGTCGCCGGTGTAATCGGCTATGCCGCTGAGGTGCTGCGCGATGAAGCCCCAGCCGAGCAGCAGACACACGCACGCGGCGAGCGCGGCACACCATTGCAGGGTGACTTTTCTTACGTGCGGCAGCTTGCGGCTGCCGTCCGCTTCCGCGATATATTCTTCCTTTACACCGCCGAGGGCCTTGAACAAATCGATACCTGTCATACTGTTCCCGCCTTTCTTTAAAGCCAGATGTCTTCCTTTTGGAGATAATCCCGCAGCTTTTCACGCGTGCGGTGGAGAGACGTTTTGACGCGGCTTTCGCCGCAGCCGTACTTTTCGGCGATGGCTTTTACGGAATCCATATACCAGTAACGGCGCATGAAAAAGAGCCGGGCATCGACGGGGAGCGTCGAGAGAAAGCTGTTTAAGGCTTCGGCAATCTCGCGGCTTTCCGCTTCCCTTGCTGCTGTTGGGTCTGCGATGCACGCCGAAAGCTCCTCCGTGAGCGCGGAGACCTCTGCGCTGCGCTTTTTCGCGCGGAGCTTGTCTAACACTTATCGCACGCGATGTTGCGACAGATGCGCGCCAGAAACGCAAAGAGCGCGAGCGGGCGCTGCGGCGGCATGGCATTCCACGCGCCGAGGTACGTATCGTTGACGCACTCCTCGGCATCCTCTGCTTCGGGCAGAATGCGCCCGGAGAGCGTGTGGAGCTTCGCCCCGTACTTTTCGTCCGTTTCGTGCACGGCGCTTTCGCTGCGCGCCCAGTAGAGCTCGATGATCTCATGGTCTTCCTTCATGCTTTTGTCCTCCCTTCCCCTTCACTTTATAAGTAGGCGTTTTATATCGGCAGGTTACACGGATTTTGAAATTTTCGATAAAAGTTTGTCCGGCGACTAAAGCTTAGTGCCGGACAACGTTTTCCAGATTATGAATCAGCCGCGACCTTTGCGGGTTAGCCGTATTCAATACGGGTTTAGCCGCGCATTTCGAGGTACTCGTCGTAGGTGGTAACGCGGTCGAACGTGCCGCCCTCGGGCAGAATTTCGATGATGCGGTTCGCGACGGTCTGGGTGAACTCGTGGTCGTGCGATGCAAACAGCACGACACCCTTGAAATCGATGAGGCCGTTGTTGACGGCAGTGATGGACTCGAGGTCAAGGTGGTTCGTGGGCTGGTCGAGCAGGAGTACATTGCTGCCGAACATCATCATGCGCGAAAGCATGCAGCGCACCTTTTCGCCGCCGGAAAGCACCTGCACGGGCTTATAGACGTCTTCGCCGGAGAACAGCATTTTGCCGAGGAAACCGCGCAGATACGTTTCGGTGGTGTCTTTGGAATATTGCTCGAGCCAGCGGATGATGGAATCTTCCGTATCGGTGAAATAGGCGGAATTATCCTGCGGGAAATAGGACTGACTCGTCGAAACGCCCCACTTGAATGTGCCGGCATCCGGCTCCAGCTCGCCCATTAAGATTTTGAAAAGCGTCGGCACGGCGAACTCGTTTGATGCGGTGAACGCGATTTTATCCGTGCGGCCGACGGTGAACGTGACGTTATCAAGCACCTTTACGCCGTCTACGGTCTTTGTAAGGCCCGAGACGGTGAGGACGTCTTTGCCGAGCTCTCTATCCATCGTAAAGCCGACATACGGGTAGCGACGGGAGGACGCGGGCATTTCTTCGACGGTGATCTTATCGAGCAGCTTCTTTCTGGACGTCGCCTGACGGGACTTCGATTTATTTGCGGAGAAGCGCTGGATAAAGTTCTGGAGCTCCTTGATTTTTTCCTCCGCCTTGCGGTTCTGGTCGCGCATCATGCGCTGCATGAGCTGGCTCGACTCATACCAGAAGTCGTAGTTGCCGACGTACATTTTGATCTTGCCGTAATCGACATCGACAATATGGGTGCAGACGTTATTTAAAAAGTGGCGGTCATGGGAGACAACGATGACGGTGCCCTCGTACTCAATGAGAAAATCCTCTAACCATGTGATGGCTTTGGCGTCGAGGCCGTTCGTCGGTTCGTCAAGGAGAATCATATCCGGCTGGCCGAACAGCGCGCGGGCCAAGAGCACTTTAACCTTTTCGGTCTGGTTCAGGGTGCTCATGGTGTTATACATATCGTTGCTGTCGAGCCCGAGACCCTGCATGAGCTTTGCGGCTTCGGTCTCGGCGTCCCAACCGTTGAGCTCGGAGAACTCGGCTTCAAGCTCGGCGGCGCGGTTGCCGTCTTCTTCATCAAAATCGGGCTTTGCGTACAGCGCGTCTTTTTCCTGTGCGATCTCATACAGTCTTGCATTGCCCTGCATAATGGTATCAAAAATGGTTTGGTCTTCGTAAGCAAAGTGGTCCTGTTTCAGAACGGACATTCTGTATTTGGGGTCAAACGTGACCTCGCCCTTACTGGGCTCTAAATCGCCGGACAAAATACGCAGGAAGGTGGATTTACCCGCGCCGTTTGCGCCGATAATGCCGTAGCAGTTGCCCGGCAAAAACTGGAGATTGACGTTTGAAAAGAGGTTCTGACCATCAAAATTGATGGCGACCCCGTTGACATTCAGCATAGTTTGGTTCCTTTCAAATGGTGCTTTTATATTTTTCTTTTTATCTCAGTGCAAACCGCTCCACGGCTTCCGCGAAGCCGTCTTCGATACACGGTGCGACGACGGCGTCGGCAATCGCTTTCGCTTCCTCTATGCCGTTGCCGACGACGGCGGCGAAGCCTGCGGCTTTCAGCATACCGAGGTCGTTGCCGTTATCGCCCGCCGCCATGGTGTTTTTGGGATCGATGCCGAGGACCTTGCAGAGCGAATACAGTGCGGTGCCTTTATCGCAGCCCTTTTTATTGATCTCGATGTTATCGACGTTCGAGAATGTAAGCTCGATGCCGCCTAACTTTTGCAGGCGGGCCAAAATTTCCGGGCGGACGCTTTCCGGAATGAACATCATATTGATCTTTTCCGGCTCGGCGTGCGTTTCTTTTAAATACGCGGAGAGGTTGTCCGTGAACGTATAATCTTTTGTGAGGAAGTAATATTTTTCTTCCGGGAAGCCGAAAATGGTGCGGGCTTTATCCGGGTTGCCGCGCTTTGTAACGCCGCGCCCGTGCACGTAGTATTCCACATAAAGCTCGTAATCGTCAAAAATTTTCTGCACTTCGAGCGCGGTCTCGGTGGGAATGAGATCGGTGCAGAGCACTTTGTTTTCCAGAATATCCCACACGGCGCCGCCGTTTGAGGTGATGGCGTAGCGGATAAACGGCAGCTCGGTGAGGCACGGCGGAATAAAATTGCGCACGCGTCCTGTGGCCGGGACGACCAGAATGTCTGCGTCGTTCGCCTTTTCCATGGCGCGGCGGTTGCGCTCTGAAAGCTCCGCGAAGCCGTGCAGCGTGGTGCCGTCCAGATCGAACGCGATGAGCTTGATGTTTCTTTTTGCTTCTGTGTTTTCCATATATACAGATATGGACTGCCGTGCAGTCCATTGCGCTCCTTTCCGAAAGTCATACCAATTAAATATACTGTAAAACCCGGAATAAAACAAGGGCTTATGCGAAATTTGGCAATTTCACAGCGAAATTTTGCAATTTCTCGTCGAAAATTCGCGTGTTTTTTGAAAACGGTTGTTTTCGGCACTATGCAATGCTATACTAAAGCCAACAAAGGACAAGGAGTTGTTTTGAATTGATGGATATGGCAAAACCAGACATGACCAAAATGCGCCGCGCCGACCGCGCGATTTCCCGCGAGGATGCGCTTGCGGTCATTGACCGCTGCGCTTACGGCACACTTTCCCTTATTGCGACGGACGGCACGCCGTATGCGGTGGCACTGAACGTGGTGCGTGACGGCAAGAAGCTGTTCTTCCACAGCGCGCCGGAGGGGCTGAAGGTCGACTCTCTGCGCGAAAATCCGCAGGTTTGCCTGCTGTTTGTGGAAAACCCGACGATCTACGAAAAGGGGCTGACGACGCTCTATACCTCCACTGTGGTGCGCGGCAAAGTGACAGAAATAACCGATTTCGATGAAAAACGCCGTGCGCTGCGTCTGCTTTGCGACCGTTTTGTGCCGAGTTTGACGAAAGAGGAAACCGGCTGCGTGGAGACGGGGCCGAAATCGACGGGTGTGTGGTGCATTGAGATTGAGTCTGTCACCGGCAAGCAGAACCGCCGCATGGGCTGATTTTTAAGAGATATAGAATTGTATAAGGCACAAATGTGTTTCGTAGTGTCGAAAAATTCGTGCTGCGGAACATTTCTTTGTGGAATTTGTTGAAAGAAGCGACCAAATATGGTATACTGAAAAAAATTGTGTGCGATTTAGGGGTTCGTGCACACAAACTTGGAAAAGTGAGGCGTTTTAAAATGCTTTTACCGGTCGTTTTTCTGTGCAATGCACTTTTATTATTGACGGTTTTAAACAGCCGCTTTCGGCTGCTGGCGGAGGCCATTGTTTCGGGCGGCGTGTTTGTGCTTTCTATTTTGCTGAATCTGCTGCTCTCCCCTGCCTTTAACGACGCGACGGGGCAGTTCGGCAACGGCATGAATGTGCTCTTATTGCTGGTTGCGGCGGTATTCCTCTACACGAACAATTTGGCGCAGAAGCTGAGCCTTTCTCTTTTGATGATCTGCAACTACGCATTTTTGCTTCCCGTGACGACCACGCTTTTGAAAGCGTTGCCGTTTGCGGGCGACGGCGTATGGTCGGCGGTCATCGGCAGCCTGCTTTACATTGTTCTGACATTCCTCTCTTTCATGACGCTGGCACACCCGTTTCGCTATTTTGCACAGCGCGGCGTTTCGGTGCTGTCTGTGGGGCTTTGTGCGGCGCTTGTTGTCTGTTTATTCTGCGCAAATGGAATTTTGCCGACTTTTTTCGGGCTGAACAGCGTAACGCAGCGCCTTATTCTGACAGCGGCGCTGTACCTTGTTTTGGCGTTTACGGTGCGTGCGGCGTTTAACGCGGCAAAGTACCAGGAGAGTGCCTGCACGGCGGAGCACCGCGAGCAGCTGCTCGGCGCGGAGGCGGATTATTTCCGCGCGATGGTGGGCAACGTGACAAACGCAAAGAACGCGCAGGAGCACCATGATTTCGTTTTGCATGAGATCGCGGCTGAGGCGCAGGACGGCAGCTGCGAAGGCGTACTGAATATCATCAAAGAGGAAACAGTTCTGCACGATCCGTATTTACAGCGATACAGCGAAAACCCGTATGTGAATGCAGTGCTGGCGGGCAAGGCGGCCTACGCGGCACACTGCGGCATCGTTTTGGAAAGCAATGTGGAGCTTGGCGCGGTGCGGCTGAAAACCATTGAATTCTGCGCGATTCTGAACGACATGCTGACGCACGCCATCGACTGCGCGGAGCACTCCGGCGCAGAGGAGCCACGCGTGCGCATCACGGCGCTGCCGGTGGAAAACCGCATCACGTTTGAGGCGGTGTACTCGGCGCAGAAAAAGCAGAAAAAGCGCACACCGGCGACGAAGAGCTCCGTGAATGACCTTGTACATAAGCTGTTTGAGCCGAAAAAGCCGCAGGTGCTCGGCATGGAAGTGGTACGCGGCATTTTGGAGCGGTACAGCGGCGCGATGGATCTTTCCGCGGCGGGCGGTTCCGAAATCTTGCGCATCATCATCAATAATTGACGGTTTTAAATTTACTCTAAGGGGATAAAACATGGCGGACAAAAAGGGAATTCTTTATAACGAGGCCGCAAAGGCGTATTTTTACGGCGACTGTGTAAGCTCCATTGAACCGTACGGCGGCGGGCACATCAACGACACGTTTCTGGCGCGCACGGAAAAGGGCAACTTTGTCTTGCAGCGCGTGAACGGGTATGTGTTCCCACACCCGGATGAGATCATGGACAACATGGTGCACGTGACGAAATTTTTGGCGGAGAAGCTTGAAAAGGCCGGCAAAGACCCGAAGCGCGGCACGCTGACGGTTTTAAAGACGAACGACGGCAAGGATTATTATATCGACAGTGAGGGCAACTACTGGCGCTCGACGATCAATTTGGAGAACACAACGGCGTATGACTTTGCGGAATCTCCGGAGATGCTGAAAAAATCCGGCGCGGCGTTCGGTGCGTTTCAGAACATGCTCTCTGATTACCCGGCAGAGACGCTGCACGAGGTCATCCCGCACTTTCACGACACCCCGGCGCGTTTTGAACAGCTCATGCAGGCGGTGCGCGAGAACAAGGCAGGGCGCTTAAAGAATGTTGCGGCCGAGCTGGAATTTGCAAAGGCACGCGAAACGGACTGCGGGCTTTTGATGAACCTGCTTGAGGAGGGCAAGCTGCCGCTGAAGGTGACGCATAACGACACGAAAATGAGCAACGTTTTGATTGATAACGCGACGGGTGACGCGGTGTGCGTCATCGATCTTGACACGGTGATGCCGGGCCTTGCGGCGTTTGACTTCGGTGATTCCATTCGCGCGGGTGCTTCCACCGGTGCGGAGGACGAAACCGATCTGACGAAGGTGCACTTCAGCGTGCCGCTCTTTAAGGCGTACACGGAAGGCTTCCTCGGCGAAGCCGGCAAGGCGCTGACCGAGACGGAAATCCGCACGCTGCCGGACGGTGCGAAGCTGATGACGTTTGAGGTGGGCATCCGCTTCCTTGCGGACTACCTGAACGGCGATGTGTACTTTAAGACGAAGTACCCGCAGCACAACTTAGACCGCGCACGCAACCAGTTCCACCTTGTGGCGGAAATGGAAGCAAAGCGTGATGAGACGCAGGCCATTGTGGACACGTATTTGTGATGAAATATTAAATTGAATATAGTAAAAAAGTCCTGCACAGCTTATCATGCGTGCAGGACTTTTTATGTTCAGATTGTTAAATTACTTGCCGTTTTTGAACGCATCCATGTTGATGAGCTCGCCGCCGCGGAGGCGGGATTCTTCGGCTGCGAGCGCCATGAAGTGGCTTTCGAGGGAGTGCTCCAGCGTTGTGGTGCGCTCGGTGGCTTCGGTCTCGTTGATGAGCATATCGAGGAAATCGTTCACGATGCCGCTGTCGCCGCCGCCGTGACCCTTGAGGTCGTTTGCAAGGAGCTTGACATCGATGATTTCTTCCGGCTCGCCGAAGACGCGGACGTGGATTTTATTCGAGAGCATATCGGCTTCGATCTCACCGTTCGTGCCCATGGCCTTGAAATAACGGTAGCACTTTTCGGTGAACGCGCACATGGTGAAGCTCATGGTTGTGCCGTCCTCGAAGAGGAGGTTCGTCTGCTGGTGGTCGACGACGTTGTTGTCGCACATATAGACGCAGCGGCCGTACTGACCGTTTTTCAGTGCTTCATAGGTGCGCTCTTCGGTGGGGTTCACGCCGCAGGCAACGCCCGCCATCCACGTATTGCCGTTGCGGATGCCCGTTGCGGGGTTCGTGATGTAGATCTTCTCGGCGTCGAACTTACAGTTTTCCTTCGCTTTGCAGCCGCCGAGGCAGTACGGCGTTGCGCCCTCCGGTGCGCACTCCTTTTTGAAGAGGTGCGTATCGCCGAGGGAGGAAATGGCCTTACATTTTTTGCCGAGCAGCCATGTGTAGATGTCCATATCGTGGCAGCACTTCTGGAGGATCATGGGGCTTGTCTGGTCACTGTTGCGCCAGTTGCCGCGCACAAAGGAGTGCGCCTGGTGCCAGTAGCCGACGTTCTCGTTTGCACAGACGGAGACGACATCGCCGATCTTTTTGCTGTCGAGAATGGACTTTAATGTATTATAGAACGTGGTATAGCGCAGAACATGACATACGATGATCTTGCCGGGGCAGTGCTTTGCAACCTCGATAATACGCTTGCACTCCTGAAGATCCGGAGAGATCGGCTTTTCCATCAGGATGTTATAGCCCTTTTCAAGCGCCGGAATGGCGTGGTTGACGTGCTGGCGATCCATGGTGGAAACGACCATGACATCGGCAAGCTTATCCTGCGCGAGCATTTCCTCTGCGCTCGTGAAGCAAAGCTCATCCTTGATGCCGTAGAGTTCTTTCGCTTTCTGTACCTTTTCCGGGTTGATATCCGCCACGGCGACGACCTTCATGCGGTCCGGGAAAAGCTTCTGCATGGAAGCGTATGTGCTGCCGCGGTCGCCGAAGCCGGCGATGGCAAATGTGATGGGTGCTTTCATGGATTTTACCCCCTCTTCCTTTCGTAGAGAAACGAGATTTAATGGAATCATACAAACGGAAAGGTGCGGGCGAAGACAGGGCCGTCGCACACACCTTGCTGCTTTCTGAATTTGATTATACGGACAATAACGGCAAAAAGCAAGCCGTTTTGGGCTTTTATGCCGTTTAATTTACAAAACGGACTTTGCATTGTAATGGCGGTCCTTGAGCGGGATGTAGGTCTGACCGGTGGGCAGCGCGCGGTACGCCGGGCGGATGATGCGGCCGCCCGTTGTGAGCTCCTCGATGCGGTGGGCGCACCAGCCGGAGATGCGCGAAACGGCAAACATGGGTGTGTAGAGATCCTCCGGAATGCCGAGCATCTCATAGACGAGCCCGGAATAAAAATCGACGTTGGCGCATACTACTTTCTCGTTCCCCGTAACTTTATGGAACGCGTCTGGCGCTAAGCGCTCGATGCGCTCATACAGCGCGAACTGGTCGGCGTAGCCGGTTTTGGCGGCGAGGGAACGCGCCTGTTTTTTGAGTTCGACGGCACGCGGATCGGACAATGTGTAAATGGCGTGACCGATGCCGTAGATGAGGCCGCTCTTGTCCCCCACCTCGCGGCGCAAAATGCGCTCGAGGTAGTTTTCCACTTCGTCATCGCTGTCCCAGTGCTGCACATTCTGCATGATGTCTGTCATCATCTGGCGTACCTTGTGGTTCGCGCCGCCGTGACGGAAGCCCTTCAGGGAACCGATAGCTGCGGCGATGGTGGAGTAGATATCCGTTTGCGCGGAGGAAAGCACACGCGTGGTAAATGTGGAGTTGTTACCGCCGCCGTGCTCTGCGTGGAGCACCATGCAAAGGTCGAGCAGCTGGGCTTCCTCGTGCGTGAATTGGCGATCCTCGCGCAGGGCATTCAAAATCGCCTCCGCCGTTTTGTGCTGCGGCTCGAACGGGTGAAAAAACATGGTCTGTTTATCGTAATGGCGGCGCTTGACCTGATAGGCATACGTCATGATGGCCGGCATACGCGCAATGAGCGAGATGCTTTGGCGCATGTTATTTTCGAGTGAGAGATCGTCCGGGTCGTCATCGTAGGAATAGAGCGTCAAAACGGCACGCGCAAGCTTATTCATCACGTCGCGCGACGGGTTTTTCATAATGACGTCCTCGGGGAAGTATTCCGGCAGCTCGCGGTTTTCGTAAAGAAGCTGACAGATGCGGTTATACTGGCGTTCATCGGGCAGCTTGCCGAAGATCAAAAGCCACACGACTTCTTCAAAGCCGAAACGGCCTTCCGCGCGGCAGCCGTTGATGATGTCCACAACATTCATGCTGCGGTATGTGAGGCGGCCGCTATCCGGAATTTTCACGCCGTCGCTGATGAGGTAGCCGTGCACGTTACAGACGTGCGTAAGGCCGGCCATGACGCCGGTGCCGTCGCGGTTGCGCAGGCCGCGTTTGACGTGGTAAAGCTCGTATTCATCCTTTGTAATCTGGTTATTGGCACGATACTCGGCGCAAAGCTCGCTGACCGTTGTGCTGCTTGCACTTTCGTTTATCAATCTTTCCAAAACTGCTCATCCTTTCCTGCGCGGCTCTTCGCACTGCGTTCCGCACATTTTCGCGTAGTAGATACATAATAACGCAGAGTTGCGGTTTCGTCAAGCATTTTTGAATTATGAAACTCAATATCTTTCATTTTTATCTTGATTTATTTTACAAAAAATAAATTAAGCACAAAATATTGCATGAGTGACAATAAGTTTTTTCATTTTGAGGTGTAAAATGAAGCTGAAATCAAAATGGCCGGTACGCAGGTTTTTCGCATTTTTGGGTGCGCTGTATCTGTTTTGCGCGGTAACGCCGCTGCTGTTTGCGGAGAGCGGCACGGCAAAAAGCGAATCTGTTTTTCGCATTTACGACACGGCAACAGAGACGGTCCGCACCGTGAACGATCTGGATTTTCTCTGCGGGGCGCTGCCGTGTGAGATGGCCGTTTCTGCCCCCGACGAGGCGTTAAAGGCACAAATCATCGCGATACACACGCTCTATGACCGCAAGCGGCGGGAAAACACGGGGAAAGATTTTGATTTTACCTGTGACAGCGCGGAAAAGAATATCTACACGGTTGATGCGGGGCTGACGGACGAAGAACAAAACCGCGTGCGGGCGCTGTGCTTATCGGTGCTCGACAAAAAAATTTATTTTGAAAACGAGCCGATCAACGCGTGTTATTTTGCGATTTCTGCCGGGTGCACGCAGCCGTTTGAAAACGTGTGGCCGGAAAAAAGCTATCCGTACCTCACCGCTGTAGCGTGCCCGAGCGACCTTTTGGCGCAGGGGTTTCAGAGCGCGACAACGTTTACGGAAGACGAGATACGAGCCGCTTTCTCGGAAATTTCATTTGACGATGCGCCGGGAAGGTGGTTCTCGGATATTCAATATTTTGACACGGGATATGTGGAAAAGCTTACGGTCTGCGGGGTAGAAATGACAGGCGTGCATGTGCGGGAGGCGCTCGGTTTACGCAGCGCGAGTTTTACGGTGACGTATGAAAACGGCGCGTTCACATTTACGACGCTCGGCTATGGGCACGGCGTGGGCATGAGTCAAGCGGCCGCCATAACGCTTGCGGAAGGCGGCATGACGGTTGACGAAATTTTGGCACGATTTTACCCGGGAACCGACATAAAATAGGAGATGCCCTGCCGTTTTGCGCATCGGCAGGGCAGTTTTCTTACGGCGTGATAAGATTTTACTTTTTCGGGATAACGGGGATCCAGATAGCGGACTCGTAGTCGGTGCTGTCCGGGTCGCCGTCTGCGGAATACCACTCGATGTTGTACTTGCCGGCAAGGTCGTACTCCTTGTTGCCGGGCAGCCACTCCATTTACGCTCTCCCCTTTCCTCTGTCGCTGTATTCAGTATAGGCGATTTTGCGGTTCGTTTCCTGTCTGAAAGGAAACAAATCTGTCTTTACATTTCAGAAAAAGCGATATCGAGCAGGTGAACGGCGGTTGCACCGCCCATGCGAAGGCATTCATAGCAGCGGTTGCAGTAGCACAGCACCGGGATTTGGGGATCAAACTGCGCGGCATAATGCTGCATGAGAGAGGTTTGCAGGTCTTCGGGCAGCTTGTACAGTGGAGTGTTCGGGTAGTTTTTGAGACGCGGATCATCCGTTTCGTAATGCAGGTTGCCGCAGAATATGGATTTTTCACGGTTATGCTCGATCTCTATCACTTCCGCGTGCATTTTCTTTAAAAGGCTGCGCACGGCTTCGTGGATCTCCGGGTGATTGCGGTCGCGCCAGCAATCCTGCACATAGAATTTTTGACCGTTTAGGTTCGGAAAGTTGAAATCTTTTAAGGCATCGAGATATTCCCACATCGACTGCGTTTTCACTTTGTCTTCGAGCGTCTCGCGGCATGCCTGACAGATGTAAAGCGCGATATCCGCAGGGGAAATCTCTCTTTTATCGACGCGGCAGCAGCCGGCAACCGGCATTTGCTTTTCAAAATACGCTTTGACTTTTTTTGCCGTTGCGGGACTTGCCGCGCTAAAGTTACAGCTTGGGTAATAAATGTACATATTTCCCTCCGAATTTTAAAAATCAGCATGCTCCAAAAGCCATTTGGCTACGCCGTCTTCGTTGTTTCCGCCGATGACGGCAGTGGCGGCGGCTTTCAGTTCTTTGTCGGCATTTTGAACGGCGTAGGCTTCGTCCGCAGCGTGGAACATATCAAGGTCGTTTTTACCGTCGCCGAACACGACGAGCTTTTCGCAGCCGAGCTTCTCTTTCAGCTCGAGGACGGCGTTCGCTTTGGAGGCGGTTTTCGGCATGATCTCGAGCCACTGCTCGCCGGAGTAAATATCTTTGGAGTAGACGACGTGGTAGGTTTCGCGGTATTTTTCGTAAAATGGCGCGAGTTTTTGCGGGTCGCCGATGCAGGTGATATAGAAAAGATCGCCACGCGTGAGCTCTTCCGTCGTATACACCTCGCGGGTACGGGGGTCGTTTACGCGGGTATCGGCAAAGTCCTTCAGGCCGGGCGTGCACTTTTCATAGATAAAGGAAAAATGTTCTCTGCCGTCCACATTTGCGTACACGATGGGGTAGATATTCGCCTTGAAGAGTTCATCTAAAACCGCGTACACGGAAGCGTCAAAGTAATTTGCGAGAAGAATTTCCTCCGTGACGTTATCGCGGACGAACGCGCCGTTATAAATGATGAGCGGAAAGTGCGTGTTGAGCCCCTTGGTGACCGTTTTCGCGGTGACAAGCGAGCGCGCCGTAGCGTAGGAAAACAGCATGCCGCGCGAAGTTAGCGTGTTGATCGTCTCCGCCGTGAACGGCGAGACGGTTTGGTCGCGGCGCAGCAAGGTGCCGTCTAAATCGGAGACGTAGAGCGTTTTTGGGCCTTTCATATTTTCCCTCACTTTCGAATTTCGGCGATGAGATATTTTCGGAGCTTTTCGAGGTCGTCTTCGGGCAAATCGAGCGCTTCGCCCTCGAACCAGATCTTCATGGCGCGCTCGGGCAGATATTTTAGGCTCTGTGGGACGTTTTCGATCATCCAGAGCCCGGCTTCGTATTTGGATAAAATGCGGCGCTCCTTTTTAAACGACAGAATGCGGCCTAAAATGAGGACGTTGCTCGCGAGGTAGCGCGGCTTGTAGCTATGAAAATCGTAGTTTTCGACATCGGCGGAGATGCCCTGCCAGAAGTCTTCATCGGAAATCTCGGAGAAAATCTCCTTTGGCGGCGGGCCGTACAGGGTGACGCCGCACTGCAAAATAAGCTTGATGTAGCTTGTGACGTCGGCATCCGGGAACTCCCGGTCGAGCACATAACAGTTGAAATCAGGGTCATGCAATCGCTGTTCGATGCGCTCGCTCCAGAAATCGCTGTAATGGAACACGCAGTTACCAGGCGTTCGCCACAGCTGCACGTCGCAAAGCTTCACGGCGGAGAGCTCCACGGGGCACGGACTGCCGTCGATTTCGAGCAGATCTTGTGCGATTTTGAGCTTCGTTTCGATCGTAAGTGCGTCCTTTACAACGACCAGAACGTCCAAATCGCCGGATGCGGGCTGAAACGCGCCGAGGGCAACAGAGCCGTGCAGGTACACGCCAACGAGGTTCTCCCCCGCGTGCGCTTTCCAACTTTCCGTAATGCGGGCGAGCTGAGATTTGATTTTGAGAGGCAGAGTTTGGTAAGATAGTAGACTGTCCATAAAACCTCCTACTTCGCAGTACTTTTCATTTACTATATACTGCTTTTTTTCACCGTGTCAACCAAAAACAGTTTTACAAAAATCAAATCAGTTCTGCGCTTCCTTGCGGTTTGCAGAACGGTACTGGGTGGGCGAAACGCCCACGATGGATTTGAAAATACGGTTAAAATGATTGATTTCTTCAATCCCGAAACAAATCGCCTTACAGAGCAATTTGAGGCCCCGGGGCTTTGCCGGGCTGATGCTGCTCCAAATCGGTCAGCACATGGTTCGCCGTGACAAGACCGACATTCGGCGCGATATAACTGCCTTTGCCAATGACGATTTTGGCGGCGAAATTCTGAAAATAGCAGCCGAACGCGTTAAAATCATTCATATCATCCGGGTCGAAAATCAGATTTTCCGCGCTGCTTACTTCATTGCGGAAAGAAACCGGGAACGGAATATCGCGATTGATGCCCTTTATCTTCTGCATCCACAAGTTTCGCCAGCACCATGTCCAGCCGAGACTGGATTCCTCAAACCAGCGGCCACGCAAAAACTTTTTATCGTAAAACAACGGCATAATAAGTTTTGAAAAAAAGCTGAATACCGGTCGTTCCAAAAGCATCTCCCCCTTTTCCTCCAGTGTAGAGGAAAAAGTAGAAAACCTCCAGCAGAACTCTCTTTTTTGCTTGACGGATACTACGAAAAAAGCATCTTTTATAGCAGCTCCGAAAGCCGCGAACTGCCGATGGAGCGCTCCGCAAGCTGCATATCTTTTGTGGAGTGGAGGTTCAGCATACCAAGCTTTTTGAGGTTCGGGATCTCCATCGTTTTCACGGTATAGGCGATATGGCCGAATGTATCGACACCGACGTCGCCAAACGCCTCGGAATCCGGCATAGCACCGATGCCGAGGGAATCGAGAACATAAAAAAGACTTTGCACATAAAATGCACAAAGTCTTCTAAACAAGATATTATTGTGCAGGCAGGCTGAGATGGCACGCTGGGTGTCCGTCGTTACACTCGTATTCGATCGAATAACCCACATCTTTTGTAAAACTCACCGCGCAGAAGCCTGCTTTCATTTTGACTTTCTGCCCGTTCAAAAACGTCACCGAATGCCAGTCGTAAGCTGGGTTTGTGTGCCAATCTACGGGGACTTTCGGGTTTTGCTCCCCTGTTGTCATATAATCCGTTTGTATGTCGGCGTAAAACGACCGCAGGTTCGCCCAGTCCGTTGCGACCCTTGCCTTATGAAGCTGTGCGCTGAAAACCGGAATCGCGACCGCAATGAGTATCGCGATGACAGCCACGACAATCAGCATTTCCATAAGCGTGAAGCCTTTTTTATTTACCCGACGGTACGGTTTTATTTTCTGGAGCAGGACGGTTTTTAACATTTTATCCTCCTATCACAACGAAAAACATAAATACTAATAAAGCCGGATTTTATTATAATAGGTTGGTATTATGTTGTCAACATTTTAGCAGCGTTATCAATTTATCTTGCAGAAAAGCCGTAACGATTTAAGTTTCATACCAAGCCGGGCCGATATACGCGTCCCACTCGACAGAAGTCGTCTGCGGCGTAAAGGCGATGGTGAAAAATGTAAAGTCTACTTCTATGCCGTCCGTAATGCAATCCATGATAATCCGCCGATTTTCCTCAAAGAGGGCAAATACTCTGATTCCCTTTACAAAGCCGGAAAGCATTTCCTTCACCGCATCGGCACCTTCAAGCACGATCTGTTCTCCGACCGGATTACCGTTTTCAATCGGTCTTCTGTTCTCAAACGTTACGCTTTCCATGTGCTCAAACCGAAGTACCGCCCGCTCGATCTCCAAGTCACAATCTCCCGGGTTTTGCTTCGTGTGCTTGTGAATATTCAAATGCGTGGCGCTAAACACAAGTGTGTTTTTATCGAAGCAACCGAGCGAAAGCTCCGCATCATGAAACTCAAAAATATCAAGCTTATTTTCGGCCTTGTACTGCATGAATTTTCACCTACTTGTTCTGTTTTAAGCGTACAACCGTCTCAATATGTGCATCGTTGTCCAAACTCAAACTCATATCCTCCGCAATGATTGGGAGCTTGAACTTGATGGACTTGAGCCACTGACCGTTGGGCTGGCGTTCCTCGTAAATCTGGATTTCAGAGATCAGTTCCTCAATCAGCTGCCGTTTCTCTCTGTCATCCATCTTTCCATAGAGCTGATCGAAGTAGATCAGAACCTTGTAGATATTATCGCCGGTCAGCTTTTCTGCCTCAATGGCCTGTTTCTTGGCTCTGGCTGCAATCAGCAGAGATTCCAATTCTTCAATCTTATCATACATCCCATAGAGCCGATCATCAAGATCAGATTTCCGTCTGCGGTAATGACGGTCGTCTGGGTCAAGAGAGTCGATTTCTTCAATTAGCTTGGATTTGGTAGAATAAGCCTGACGAAGCTGCTTTTCATAGTTGCTGATTTCCTGCTCAATGGCAGAGGTATCCACCTTCATACTGACTTTTTCCTGCATCATGGCGGCGAACTTCGGATTGCTTACCAGCTTGACGATAACCTCCGCCACGGCGCTGTCCAGCAGTTCTTCGTTGATCTGCTTCTTGAAGTCGCATTTATGTCCATGGGTCATCGTGCGGTGCTTGCAGCCGTAATAAAAGAAGTCCTTGTATTTCGTACCATCTGCTTTATGCTTGATGCTTTTGTTTCCATACATTCTTACGCTGCAAACTGGGCATTTCACAATGCCGGACAACAGATGTATTTTTGTATCCTTGTCTCTGTTGACGCGTTCGTATTTTTCCGCTTGTGCCAACAGCTTGACCTGCGCCTTATGCCATAGTTCTTCGGAGACAATTCCCTCATGCAGTCCGTCAACCAGCAAATAGTCATCCTGCTCCACAAGACGGTAATCATTTCGTGTGCCATGCACCTTCTCCGTCCGGCGTCTACCATAGGCGATTTTCCCGCAGTAAACCGGATTTTTCAGAATCCTGCGGATCAACGCAGAATCAAACAGGGGATTTTTCCCGTTTTGCCTTTGGATTTTGTGAATCCCATGGGTTGCAAGGTATTTTGCAAGACCGTTTGCACCGGTATCCGTATGCACATACTGGTCAAAAATTACACGAATTGCTTCTGCCTCTTCCTCGTTGATGAAAAGCTGCCCCTTTTCCAGCTTGTAGCCATAAGGCGCAAAGCCGCCGTTCCATTTCCCCTCACGGGCTTTCTGGATTCTGCCCTCCATCGTCTGCACACGGATGTTTTCACGCTCAATTTCCGCAACCGCCGACAAAACGGAGATCATCAGCTTTCCGGCATCCTTGGAGGAATCAATACCATCCTCGACACAAATCAGATTGACACCGAAATCCTGCATCACCTGCAAGGTGGACAGCACATCCGCCGCATTTCTGCCGAAGCGGGACAGCTTGAACACCAGCACATAGGATACGCCGTCCTTGCCGGACTTGATGTCCTCCATCATCTGATTGAACTGGATTCTGCCCTCTATGGACTTACCGGATTTTCCGGCGTCCTCGTATTCGCCCACGATTTCATAATCGTTGAAGTCAGCAAAGGCTTTCATTCGGGACTTCTGGGCATCCAGAGAATATCCGTCAATCTGCATAGCGGTGGACACCCGCGTGTAGATATAAACTTTTATCTTTTCTTTTTTCATGGGCATATCCTCAGTCAGCCTTGCTTGTTATCCGTTTTCTGCTCCAACAGCTTGATGGAATCCAGA
>NZ_JBKWAE010000018.1:0-40421 GCF_046974225.1 Hominenteromicrobium sp.
AGTTTGGTGGAAACGCGCGGGCTCGAACCGCGGACCTCCTGCGTGTGAAGCAGGCACTCTAACCAGCTGAGCTACGCTTCCATATCAACTGTATTATGTATTCTACCACAGAAAATGGGATTTGTCAAACGCTAATTTGGGGATGACGTGATTTTTGCGAAGGGATTTACAGAAAGTTTCGGTAAACTTTCCTTTTTCCGACACTGTATTTAACGCGGGGGCAGTATACTGAAAACACAGAATGCACGGGGAACGCCGCAAGTGGGCTGAAATGCGGCGGAAAAGCTTGCCTTTATGTGGGCTTTATCGGTGGTTAGTTATTGAAACTATACAAACCGAAGTGAGTTTTCATGGGTTATTGTTAGAAATTAGCTAAAAACCCTTGAACTTTTTTCTTGTTGTGGTATTATTAGTATGAACATTGGTGCAGAGCGTCTTTTATTAAATTGAACGGCACGGAAAATAGGAAAATAAGACGCTGTGCGGCAAAAAATTCGGACGGACTGCGGGTGCAAAAATGAGAATGGCATGCACCGCCGGCGTTTGCCGGGCTGTTCCGAATGGAAAGGACAGGACGTATGAGTGAGATGATAAACAAAACGGCGCCGGAAGGCAATGTTCCGCTTTATTTGTTCCGCAGCGGCAAAAACAGCCATTCCTACGAATACATGGGTGTGCACAACACGATAAAGGACGGAAAGGCATGCACCGTGTGCCGCGTATGGGCGCCGAACGCGCAGGCAGTTGCCATTACCGGTGATTTCTGTGAATGGAATCCGGAAAAGTATCCGCTTACAAAGATCGACGACGCGGTTTGGGAGGGCTATACGGACGAACCCTTAAAGGAATTTGACGCGTATAAGCTCGTCATTACGGCGGAGGACGGCACGGTGACGTATAAGTCCGACCCGTATGCGTTCCACGCAGAGACACGTCCGGGCACGGCTTCCCGCTACTACGACATTTCGGGGTACAAGTGGAACGACGGCCGCTGGTTTGAGCACAAGAAAAAATACCCGCATTATAACCAGCCGGTGAACATCTACGAGATGCACGCAGGCTCCTGGCGCAAATATGCGGACGGCAGCGTGTTCTCTTACGACAAGCTCGGTGACGAGCTGATCCCGTATGTGCAGGAAATGGGCTTTACGCACATTGAGTTGATGCCGTTGACGGAGTACCCGTTCGACGCTTCCTGG
Organism: Hominenteromicrobium sp.; assembly: GCF_046974225.1. Lineage (NCBI taxonomy): Bacteria > Bacillati > Bacillota > Clostridia > Eubacteriales > Oscillospiraceae > Hominenteromicrobium > Hominenteromicrobium sp. The sequence goes on from NZ_JBKWAE010000018.1 coordinate 1,200, forward strand.
GGCTATCAGGTGACGGGCTACTTTGCGCCGACCTCCCGCTACGGCACGCCGAAGGACTTTATGCGCTTTATCGACCGCTGCCACCAAGCGGGCATCGGCGTGATTATGGACTGGGTGCCGGGACACTTCCCGCGCGACGAGGCCGGTCTTGCGAAATTTGACGGCATGCCGTGCTATGAATATGCAGACCCGAGAAAAGGCGAGCACAAGGAGTGGGGCACGCTGGTGTTTGACTACGGCCGCACGGAAGTCATCAGCTTTTTGATGAGCAGCGCACTGTTCTGGGTGAAGGAATACCACATTGACGGCTTGCGCGTGGACGCTGTGGCCTCAATGCTGTACCTTGACTACAACCGCAAGGACGGCGAGTGGATCCCGAATAAGAACGGCGGCAAGGAAAATCTGGAGGCTATTGCGTTCTTACAAAGACTGAACGAGGCGATTTTCGCCGAGGTGCCGGAGGTCATGATGATTGCCGAAGAAAGCACCGCGTGGCCGATGGTGACGAAGCCGACTTACATGGGCGGTCTCGGATTCAATTATAAATGGAACATGGGCTGGATGAACGACATGTTGCGCTACATGTCTTTGGATCCGCTATTTAGAAAGGGCAACCACAACAGCCTGACGTTCTCGTTCTTCTATGCGTTCTCCGAGAATTTCATTTTGCCGATCTCGCACGATGAGGTCGTTTACGGCAAGGGTTCTCTCTATAATAAGATGCCGGGCACGCCGGAGGAAAAGGCTGCAGGCGTACGCTGCTTTGCGACCTACATGATGGCACACCCGGGCAAAAAATTGCAGTTTATGGGCACGGAGTTCTCGCAGCACGACGAGTGGAACTTTAACGAAGAACTCGAGTGGAATTTGCTGCAATACCCTGAGCACCAGATGGCGCAGACGTTCTTTAAAAAGCTCAACGCGTTCTACCTCGGCCGTTCCGAGCTGTGGGAGATCGATTTCTCGTGGGAGGGCTTCTCGTGGATCTCGAACGACGACGACAGCCAGAGCGTTATTGCGTTCCGCCGCTTTGACCGTGAGGGCAACGAGCTGATTGCCGTGTGCAATTTCCTGCCGGTCCGCCGCGAGAATTACTGCATCGGCGTGCCGTACGCGGGCGTTTACGAAGAGGTGTTTACCTCCGACGCTGCGGAGTTTGGCGGCACGGGCTTTACGAACGGCAGCAACATACGCACCGTGGATGAAGCGATGCACGGCTTTGAGCAGAGCATTTCGCTGACGCTGCCGGAGAACACGGTATTCTTCCTGCGCTGCAAGCGCAAGGCGGCAAAGAAGCCCGCTGCGAAGACGACAAAGACGACGGCAAAGAAGCCCGCAGCCAAAAAGCCCGCGGCCAAAAAGGCGGCCGGCACAAAAGCCGCAAAGAAAAAAGCCTGATTCATTTTACATGAAACAATATACGGGCGGCGGCAAAATGCCGGAACGCCCGAAATCTACCAGAGAGGGGATCATCAGTCATGTTACCTAAGCAAGAAGTAGTTGCAATGCTGCTGGCAGGCGGCCGTGGCAGCCGTCTCGGTGTTCTTACCAAGAACCTCGCAAAGCCGGCTGTTCCGTTTGGAGGCAAGTACCGTATTATCGACTTTCCGCTTTCCAACTGTGTGAACTCCGGCATTGAGACCGTGGGTGTTCTGACACAGTATCAGCCGCTCGAGCTGAACGAATACATCGGTTCCGGCCAGCCGTGGGATCTCGACAGTATGAATGCCGGCGTACATATTTTGCAGCCGTACGAGCAGAGCAGCGGCTCTGACTGGTACAAGGGCACGGCAAATGCCATTTACCAGAATATACCGTTTATTGAGCGCTACAACCCGGATTACGTGGTTGTGCTGAGCGGCGACCACATCTACAAGATGGATTACTCCAAGATGATTGCGTATCACAAGGAGCACGATGCGGCCTGCACCATCGCCGTTTACGAAGTGCCGATGGAGGAGGCTTCCCGCTTCGGTATTCTGAACACGAACCCGGACGGCTCTATTTACGAATTTGACGAGAAGCCGGCTGTGCCGAAGAGCAACAAGGCTTCCATGGGCATTTACGTCTTCTCCTGGAAGAAGCTGCGCGCGTATCTGGAGGCGGACGAGAAGGACCCGAATTCCTCGAATGACTTCGGTAAGGATGTGCTGCCCACCATGCTGAACGCAGGCGAGCGTATGTTTGCGTACCGCTTTGAGGGCTACTGGAAGGACGTCGGCACGATTGACAGCCTGTGGGAATCCAATATGGACCTTTTGAACCCGAAGGCCGGTCTTGACCTTTCCCGCGAAGACTGGAAAATTTATTCCAGAAACCCGGTCATGCCGCCGCATTACATTGCAAAGGGCGCAAAGGTGCAGAACTCACTCGTAGCAGAGGGCTGCAACGTATACGGCAATCTTGAGTTCTCCGTATTGTTCCACGGCGTTTATGTGGCGCCGACCGCGACTGTGACGGACTCCATCGTGATGCCGGGCGCTGTGATTGAAGAAGGTGCGAAGGTGCAGTATGCGATCGTGGCGGAGAACGCTGTCATCGGCAAGAACTGCGTCATCGGTAAACGCCCGGAGGACATGGAAAACAGAGACGATTGGGGCGTGGCGGTCGTAGGCCCGGACTGCAAGCTCTCTGAGGGCACCGTTGTGGCGCCGAAGGAAATGATCGATAAGGAGGCGCAGGCATAATGTTTGGAAATAATGTTTTGGGCATCATCTTTGCCTATGCACACGAAGAAAGAGTACGCGACCTGACAGAGCTGCGCGTGATGGCTTCCGTGCCGTTCGGCGGCCGTTACCGTTTGGTTGACTTCACCCTCTCCAACATGGTGAACTCCGGCCTCAACAAGGTCGGCATCATCACGGAGGATAACTACCAGTCCTTGATGGACCACCTCGGCTCCGGCAAGGCATGGGACCTTTCGAGAAAGCGCGAGGGTCTGTACCTGCTGCCGCCGTTCGGCAAATCGACTTCGAGAACCGACGGCAAGATCGAATCGCTCGATTCCATTCGCCGCTTCCTGAAAAATTCCCTTGAGGAATATGTGATTCTCTCCGATTGCGATATGGTCTGCAATATCGATTACCGCGAGGCACTGGAGCAGCATGTGCGCCAGAACGCGGACATTACGGTCATTTACCGCCATGGCACTTCGCCGGACGTAGACCGCAACAATATCTATATGGTAGACCCCGAGAACCGCATTCGCGAGCTGCTTCTGCACCGCGGAAGCGAGCACGGTGTAAATTACGGCATCGGTATGTATATCCTTAGCCGCGAACTGCTGCTTCAGCTCGTTGAAGGATGCATGAGCCGCAACGAATATGACTTTGATAAAGATATGGTTCAGCGCGTAATTCCCGAACTGCGCGTGATGGGTTATGAATTTAAGGGCATTGCATATCAAATTTCCTCGTTTGAAGCGTACTTTAACGCTAACATGGGTTTGATGGATCCGCGCGTGCGCGCCGAGTTGTTCAATCCGAACCGCCCGATCTACACGAAGGTACGCGATGATATGCCGGCGAAATACGGTTTGAATTCGTATGCCACCAACTGTCTTGTTGCAGACGGCTGCGTGATAGACGGTGAAGTGGAAAACTGTGTGCTGTTCCGCGGCGTGAAGATCGGCAAAGGCGCGAAGGTCCGCAACTGCGTTATCATGCAGGACACGGTCATCGGCGCGAACAGTCGGCTCGATTATGTTGTGGCGGACAAGAACGTGGAGATTGAAGAGAACCGCACGCTGATGGGCTATCAGACCTACCCGGTGTACATTGCAAAGGAAAGCAAGGTCTAATCTGCCCCGAAAAACGAAGGAAAGGAAAGCGGTGTAATTGATATGAAAGTTTTGTTTTGTGCCAGTGAAGCGTTGCCTTTTGCCGCAACGGGCGGCCTTGCAGACGTAGCGGGTTCTTTGCCGCAGGCGCTGCGCGCACGTCTGATTGGCTGCCGCGTGGTGATGCCGCTGTATGAAAGCGTGCCGCAGGAATTGCGCGACAACATGAAGTTTTTAACAAGCATCAGTGTGCCGGTGGCTTGGCGTCGCCAGTATTGCGGTATTTTTGAGGCGAAGGTAGGCAATGTCATTTACTACCTTATCGATAACCAGTACTACTTTAAGCGCCAAGGACTTTACGGTCACTTTGACGACGCGGAGCGCTTTGCGTTCTTCTCCCGTGCCGTTTTGGAGATGCTGCCGTACATTGAATTTAAGCCTGATGTGATCCACGCGAACGACTGGCAGACGGCGCTGGTGCCGATCTACTACCGTTTGTTCTATGCAAACAACGACTGGTACAGCGGCATTAAGACGCTGTTCACCATTCACAATATCCAGTATCAGGGCCAGTACGGCTTTGAGATTCTGGAAGACGTTTTCGGTATTCCGAAGAGCGAACAGAGCTTACTCGAATACAATGATTGCGTGAACCTGATGAAGGGCGCAATTGAGAGCGCGAACTGGGTCTCTACCGTGAGCCCGACGTACGCGAAGGAAATTCTTGATCCGTGGTTCGCCCACAAGCTGGACCCGATTTTGCGCGAGCGTGCCTGGAAGCTTTCCGGCATTTTGAACGGCATTGACGTGGTGGGCTATGACCCGGCGACGGACAAGAACCTGTATGAGACGTATGACGCAAAGCACCTGGAGGGCAAAGCCGTCAACAAGGCAAAGCTGCAGGAGCGCCTCGGCCTTGCCGTTGACCCGGATGTGCCGCTCATCGGTATGGTAACGCGCCTTGTCTCCCACAAGGGCCTTGACCTTGTAAAGGGCGGCGTGGACAACATCATGACGTACTCGAACGCGCAGTTTGTGGTCCTTGGCAGCGGCGACTGGGAGTATGAGCAGTTCTTTAAAGAGATGCAGGCGAAGTATCCGGGCAGATTTGTGCTGTGCCAGGGCTTTGTGCCGGAGCTTGCGCGCAAGATCTACGGCGGCTCCGATATTTTCCTGATGCCGAGCAAGAGCGAGCCGTGCGGTCTTTCACAGATGGTGGCGCTGCGCTACGGTTCCATTCCGGTCGTACGCGAAACGGGCGGCCTGAAGGACTCCATTACGGACAGCGGCGACGGCAAGGGCAACGGCTTCACGTTCCAGACGTATGACACGCAGGATATGCTGAACTCCGTGCACCGCGCGATCTACGCGTATAACGAGAGCAAGGACGGCTGGAAGGTGCTTGTGGAGCGCGCAATGGCGTGCGACAACAGCTGGGGCCGCTCCGCAAACGATTACATTCGTTTGTATAAGCAGCTCATCAACAGCTGATCTTCTAAAACGTCTTTCGAGAAACAAGACGGCGTTTTGTACGACCGTTTGATTAGGTATTGTAGAAAATGAAAAATGCCCTGCTTGTGTTTTTAAGCACAGGCAGGGCATTTTTGCGTTTTTATGTTTTGGTTATTTCTCTTCCGGGTAACGGACGGGGACAAACTTTGCGCGGTTCATGAGAGGGTGCTCGAGGCGGATGGCACCGTCGTGCGGGCACGCCATGACGCATGCGCCGCAGTAGTAGCACTCGCCGGGGTAGAGCACGATGGGGTGCTTGCCTTTTTCGGGCGAGGGGATGAGGATATCCACCTGACAGATGTTGACGCAGGCGTTGCAGCCGACGCATTTTGTTTCATCGTAAAGAATCGGGTGTGTGCTGCACGGCACGGGTTCTGCCGTGAGAATTTTGTTTTGAAGCTCGCTCATTTCCGATACGCCCCCTTCTGCTCGGTTCTGATGTAATCCCCGTTGCGCTTTTCGTACTCGGTCTCGAGGTCGCCGAAATAGTAGAGCGGATGGCTGTCGTAGATGACTTCGCCGTTTTCTTGTCGGACGGTGATGAAGCGGCAGTCGCGCTCGGGGTCGGTCTCGGTGCTGTCCGTGCGCTTGAAAAACAGCGGCTCGGACGACGTTTTGCGGGAGAGGCAGGCGTGCAAAATTAACTTGGAGACGGTCAAAATATCAAAGACCTCGTGCGCGCGCATGAGCTCGTGCGGGTTTTTGCAGCTGATCTGCGGGACGATCTCGGTTTCAAAGCTTTCGAGCAGGTCGAGACCCTCATGCAAAAGCGCATCGCACTTTACGCCGCCGCAGTAGTTCTGCATGGCTTTGGAGATGGCCATGTTGAGTTCGCGCCAATCCATGCCGTCTTCGCGGCGGATGGGGGCGAGCAGGCGTTCACGCTCGGCTGCGGCTTCCGCTTCATTATAGTCGGGCAGGGTATTGAGTGCTTTGGCAGCTGCGGCGGCTTTGCGGCCGGCGTAGTAGCCCGTGGCGCAGGCGAAACCGGCGCAGTCCGAAGCGTAGAGCTGGTCGCCGGCGGCGTAGATGCCGTCGATGTTTGTTTTGAGGTCCCAATCGTGCCAAATGCCGCCCGGCGCGCCGAACAGCTGCCGTTCCTGCTCGAGAAAGTTTGCGGACTGCCAGCCCGTGCCATAGCTTTGCAGCATGTGCTTTTGGGGGTCAAAGCCGCGCTCTGTGTAATTTTTGAGGATCGGAATTTTTGTTTTGCCCTCTTCGCCGACCATCATGCCCCAGATGACGCGGCGCTCCGCGTCGGGCATACGGCTGAGGTCTGCGTAGAACGGCAGCTGGTAGCCGCGGCGCATGAGCTCTTCAAAATCGAGCGTTTCGGGGCCGCGGTACTCGTACTTCGGGTTATCGATGACGCCGCCCTTTAAGAAAAATTTCTGACCGGGAGCGGGGTAGTAGCGCTCGGAGACGGTTTTAAGCTCATTGCCGTCGCGGTCGACGTAGGGGATTTCCACGCCGCGGGCGTCGACCATCGTTGCGGCATACCACGTGTTGTGGTTATTGCCTGCGCCGTAGGGCGGAAAGCTGCGGCCGGCGGCGGAGAACTCGCCCTTGACGGATTTTTCCATCATGGTGAACTCGATGCCGGCCTTGTAGCCCATGGCGTGGCCACTGCCGATGCTCTGCATAGGGCGGAACTCGCACAGGCCGGTCATATCCGGGTTAAAAAGCCAGACGCGCGCCGGGCGGCTCATGGTGAGAATGGTCTCTTTGGCGCGGAGGATGTAGAACTTGCCGGTGCGCACGTCCATGGCGCAGGCGCCCGCGCCATGCTTTTTGCCGTTCCGGGCGGTGGTGAGCAATGCGGTGGCTTCGGTGCGGTCAAGCACTTTCACGCCGAGGCGCAGAAGCTCCTTGAAAAGAGCGGGCTTAAAGGTGCTGCCCCAGACGCGCAGAGTGAATTTGTTTTTATAATCGTAGGCGAACATCAGCTTCGTTTCGTCATCGCGGAACTCTGCGCCCTTGAATTCATCGTCGGTGTCGCGGACTTTGCCGCCGAACGACTCAAGGTCTAACAGACGGTCGTAGCCCTCGCGGCACTCGATGTAGTGCGCGATGCCGTTAGAGTAGCCGCACTGCTCATCGACGTACGCTTCGGCGATTTCCTTCGGCGTGACGGTGGAGCAGGGGTTCGTACAGGCGGATTCCCAATGGTCGAAACCGGTGCCTGCGCTGCCGCTGCGGGCGGTGGCACCTTTTTCCACTAAGATGACGGACTGTCCGCGCCGTGCCGCCGCGATGGCGGCATAGCAGCCGGCAAGGCCGCCGCCGAGCACCAAAACGTCGCAGGAAAGCATTTCGGTGATGTCTAATTCATTTTTATATGGCCAGTTATAGGTCTGCAAAGCAGATCCCTCCTTGTTTGAGTGTGAAAAGCGGAGCTTCAGCAAAGCTTTAGGCGGTGTGCGTCTTTTTATGCTTTGCGTGCCTGTATGCGAGCAGGCAGATGATGCTGCCCAGTACCACGAGCGCCAGGATCATCAAAGCGCAGTGCATGAAAAAGGTATCGGGCAAAATGGTGATGACGGGGTCTGTTGCGGCATCGAAGATCCAATAGTTGTTATGGAAGACAATCTTATGGAATAGGACGAACACCGTTTCCCAGTTTAAGGCGATGAGTACACCGAGCGCTGCGGGAATGGCGACCGTTAAAATGCCGGAAAGCAGCAGATACCCCGGGTTCTTTTTAAAATGGCGGTAGATGATGCCCGCAAGGCTCAAAATGCCGCTGACGATGAGCGTGATCTCGAAGACGCCGAACACGTTTTTGACTTCTTCAAAATGGATGCGGCCGCTCTCGCTCATGGCGAGCGTGGGGAAATTCAGAACTTTTGTGCCGAAAATGGAGTTGTAATCGATGAGCACGTTGTAGTTCTGCAAAATTTCCTCGCGCGGCAGGCCGGACATGGCGGTGATGTTTAAATGGTCAACGTCAAAATAATAGAGCGGACGGAAATTGAGCGTGAAGACGACAGCGGCGCTGATAATGAACAGCACGAGCGCGACGGCGAGCACGATATTGAAAACGACCGCCAACGGGGATTTTTGAAGTTTATCAGACACGGGAAATACCTCCGAATTTTTTATCTTGCAAAGGCAGACCCGCACGGTGCTTTCTGCGGGGACATGCCCTCCGGGATGGGCTTTTCTAATTTTTTTGTGGAGACAAACGTCATACGGTGTCCCTCCTTTTTTGAATTTATAGGAAACATGGTAGCACAATCCCTGCAAAATCGCAAGGAAAACGCGCAAAAAGACTATTTGATAACGCGATACTTGCCGAAGCGCTGTCCGTTTGGCGTAAAGCAGATGACGCGCATGACGGAGATTAAGGATTGCTTCGGTGAATGCGTTTAAAAACAGGATAGATATGAGAAAACCGCCGCATACCGAAATTTCTCCGGTATGCGGCGGTTTTGTGCTTTTTATGATTCTTTGACGAGCACATCGATGACTTCTGCGATGTACATTTCGTGGTAGTCCTTGTTCGGGTACCAGCGTCCGTCTACGGTTTCGTCGAGGAACTGCTCGGGTCTTAACGGCGTGCGGCTCATTTTGCGGCAGACGAGCACGAGCTCCGCTTCTTCAAAATACGCATTGCCGTTTGTGAACGCCGGGGTGAAGCCGACTTTTTTGACCTTGTCTTCATCACGGCCGGAAACTTTACCGAGGTAGGAGAGTGCGTCTTTTTTCTCTGCGGGGTAGAACGAGAGCGTGAAAGTATCGCGGGTATCGACAAACTCTTTCGTGTAGCGCTGCGGGCGGATATACACGGTGACGGACGGCTTGCCCCACATGAAGCCCATGGCGCCCCAGGAGACGGTCATGGTGTTGAATCCGTTTTCATCGCCGGCGGTGAGCAGGGCCCACTCTTTGCCGATTTTTGTGAACGGGTTTAAAGACAGGGAGTCATACGGTACGGAACGAAATGCCATTTAAAACAGTCCTTTCGGAAAAGATTTACAGAAGTCAGGCGATCTGCTTTTGCGGACCGCGGTTAATAACGCGTTTGATGGTGAGTGCGTAGACCAAAATGGAGACGAGCGGCGGTAAAATATCCGAGATGGGCTCGCAGAAGAAGATCTGCTCGATGGGCAGGAAGCGCGGCAGGATGAAAATGCACGCAAAGAAGATGACCTTGCGAAAGACCGAAAGCGGCAGCGCGATTTTGACGACGCCCATGCCCGTAAAGCCGTCCACAATCTCGTACTGCATGCCAAGCAACACGGTGCCGAGCGTGTAAATACGGATGAGCCGCGCCGTCATGGCAATGTATTCGGGTTCTTTGGTGAAAATGCCTGCAAAGAGATGCGGGATGGTCTGCGCGGCGAGCGTCATGAGGACGCAAAAGCTGACCGCGATGACGAAGATGTACCGCTGCGCGCGAAGGATTTTCTCCGGACGGCGTGCGCCTAAATTGTAGCCTAAAATGGTCTGTGTGCCCATGGTGAGGCCGCCGAGCGGCATGGTGATGAGCAGCTCGAAGCTTTGCACGATGGTGTTGCAGGTGAGGAGCATGTCGCTGTTGTCGCCGCCGTAGCGCTGAAGCATCATGTTGAGCGAGATGAGCATGACGTTATCGAAAAGAATAATGAGAAACGCGCTCATGCCGATGCTCGTCACACGGCCGATGACTTTTAAATCGTATCCGCCAAATGTGATGGGAACTTCGATATGTTTGCCGAACAGGACGCACAGCACAAACGCACAGCTTGCAACCTGCGAAATGACCGTGGCGATGGCCGCGCCCGCGACGCCCATATGGAGAGCGAAGATAAAAATGGGGTCGAGCACAATGTTGATGATGGCGCCGATTAAAACGGAGAACATGCCGCTGCGGCTGTGGCCCTGTGTGATGATAAACTGGTTCATGCCTGTGGCGGTGAGGGCGAAGACCGTGCCGATAAGATAGAGCGAAAAGTAGGTCTCGGCGTAGGGGTAAACGGCCTCGGTCGCGCCAAACGTGAGCAAAATGGGGCGGCGGAAGATATAGGCCAGCACCGTGACGGGCACAGCGAGGGACAAAATGTACACGAAGCAGTTTGCGATAACTTTTTTAGCGGCGTCTATGTTCTTTTCGCCAAGGTTGATGCTGACAAGCGGCGCACCGCCGATGCCGACGAGAAACGCAAACGACGAGATGAGCGTGACGATGGGGCCGCACACGCCGACGCCCGCGAGCGCCTGTGTGCCGTTGCTCGGAATATTGCCGATGTACATACGGTCTACAATGCTGTACAGTACGCTGACGAGCTGCGAGAGCATGGAGGGAACGGCCAAGGTCCAGACGAGGCCTTTAATGTTATCCGATCCGAGGTCGTTTGTGAATTTCAAGGAAAAGCGCCTCCTCAGTGCTCGTGGCAGACTTGAAAAATATAGAACTTGAGGTAATAGGATTCGTCGGCACTCCACAAAATAGGATGATCCGGCGACTGGGTGCGGAACTCCACCTGACGCAGGCGGCAGTGCGCGGCGCGCGCGGCCTGCCCAATGGTCTGGGCGAAGAGCTCGGCGTTCATGTAGTGCGAGCAGGAGCAAGTGGCAAGGTAGCCGCCGTCCTTGACGAGCTTCATGCCGCGCAGGTTAATCTCGCGGTAGCCCTTGACGGCGTTTTTAATGGCGTTTTTGGATTTTGTGAACGCAGGGGGATCGAGAATGACGACGTCGAACTGCTTGCCCTCGTTTTCGAGCGCGGGGAGCAGGTCAAAAACGTCGGCGCACTTGAACTCGACCGTATCGGAAAGATTATTTAGAGCGGCGTTTTTCTGCGCCTGCGCGACGGCGAGCTCGGACGCGTCTACGCCAAGGACGTGCTTTGCGCCCGCGATGCCGGCGTTCAGCGCGAAGGAGCCCGTGTGTGTGAAGCAATCGAGCACATCCATATCCTTGCAGATGCGCTGCATGGCGAGACGGTTATATTTTTGGTCGAGGAAAAAGCCGGTCTTCTGGCCGTCTTTAACGTCCACGATGTAGCGCACGCCGTTTTCGACGATCTCGACATCGGTGTCGAATTCGTCGCCGATGAAGCCCTTTTTGCGGTCCATGCCTTCTTTTAATCGCTCTTTGGCATCGCTGCGCTCGTACACGCCGCGAATTTTGATGCCGTCTTCGAGCAGGACTTTCTTTAAGATGTCAACAATCTGCAGCTTCATTTTATCGATGCCGAGCGCGAGGGACTCGACGACGAGGACATCGGAGAATTTATCGATGACAAGGCCGGGCAGGAAATCCGCTTCGCCGAAAATGACGCGGCAGGCGGAGGTATCGACCGTGCGCTTGCGGTATGCCCATGCGTTGCGCACGCGCATCTCGAGGAACGCGTCGTCAATCTCCTGTGACGCGTCGCGGGTGAGCATGCGGACGCGGATCTTGGAGTTCTGGTTGATGAAGCCGCGGCCGAGCGGGAAGCCGTTTTGCTCCTGCACGGTGACGACGGCGCCGTTTTTGAACGTGCCGTGGATGCTTTCGATCTCGTTATCATAGATCCAAAGACCGCCCGCTTTGAAAGCGCGGCCTTCGCCTTTTTTGAGTGTTACAATAGTTTCGTTCATAGATGGGTTCCTTTTATATAGTTGAGATGGGGGAGCTTTTTCTAAAGGCTTGCAGGGCAAGCCTTTCAAGGGACCCCCTAATTGAGTCCCTTGCGGTTCAACTGTCCGCCGGACAGTTCTAGCAATGCGAAGCATTGCTTACTATCACTCCTGATTTTTGGGTAGGCAAAAGGATTTCGTCGTCTGCGAACGACGACCAAAGGTTTCACCTTTGGGATCTGACCGACTTTTTGAAAAAAGTTGGATCAAAAACTTTTAACCAACGCTTTCGGAGAAATTGGCGTTCGCTTTTTCCGCTTCGATCTGTTTTGTGACTTTCTTAATGCAGTGCAGGCAGGTAGGGGTGATGTAGAGCACGGCGGCGATCCACGCGGTTTGATCCGAGAAACAGATAGCCGTATAGCCGAACGCGCCGACAAAGCCGAGGCTGACGATGGAGCGCGCGAACATTTCCGTTACGCCGGAGAATACTGCGCGGCCGGAGAAGCCGATGCCCTGTGTCGCCATGCGGCAGATGTTGAGGATGCCGAGACTCCAGAAGAAGTAGCCCATGCAGCGCAGATATTTTGCGGAAGCGTCGAGCACGTCGCCTGCACTCGATTCAACAAAGAGCGTGGACATGCTGCGGCCGAAGAAGATCATGACAAGGCCGATGCAGAAGCCGTAGGCGACGCCGACGATGACGCCGAGCCGTACGCCCTGCCGGATGCGCTCCGGCTTTTTGGCACCGAGATTCTGACCGCAGAAGACGGAAACAGCAGAACCGAGGGCATCAAACGGGCACATGCAGAACTGCTTCAGGCGCATACCGGCCGTGAAGCCCGAAACATACACGCTGCCGAGGCCGTTGTTCGCTGCCTGCATGACCATGCTGCCGATGGCCGTGATGGAGGTTTGAAGTCCCATGGGGATGCCCATGACGACGAGGTCACGGATGGATTCGGCATCCGCTTTGCAGTCTGCGCGGGAAAGCGTGAGGAGCGGTACGCGGAAGCGGATATAGATGAGGCACAAAATGCCGCTGACCGCCTGCGCTGCGATGGTGGCGATCGCCGCGCCCGCAACGCCCCACTTGAAGACAATGATGCAGAGCAGGTCAAGACCGATATTCAGGACGGTCGAGATGGCGAGGAACAGGAACGGCGTGCGGCTGTCACCGACGGAGCGCAGGATGCTGGAGAGCAGATTGTATAATAAGGTAAAGGGGATGCCGAGGAAAATGACGATGAGATACGCGTAGGCGTCGTCAAAAACATCCTGCGGCACGGAGAGCATTTGCAAAATGAGCGTGCAGCACAGAGAACATACCGCCGTGATGAGCACCGCGAATAAGGCGGTAAGCAGCACGGAGTTGAAAATGTACGAACGCATTTTATCAAGACGCTCTGCGCCGAAGCTTTTGGCGATGGGGATACCAAAGCCGATGCAGATGCCGATGCAGAAACCGAGTACCAGAAACTGCACGCTGCTTGTGGCGCCGACGGCGGCAAGTGCGCCGGTGCCGAGCACACGGCCGACGATGGCGGCATCAACCAGATTATACATTTGCTGCAAGAGGTTGCCGAGCAAAAGCGGCACCGCAAATTGCAGGATAAGCTTGAGGGGCTTACCCTCTGTCATGCTTTTTGTCACGAAAATCACCCGAAAATACATAGTCTCTTTTCAACCTTCTTATTTTATCATACCTTTTTTATTTTGGCTATGGCAGAACTGCGGATTTTGCACGTTGTTTTCCACACTTTTTGCGTGAATTGCGGAAAAAGCGCCCGATTTGAGAAAAAAGGAAAAACGGTGGGAGAAAAGGTGTTTCCTGCAAAACTTACAGAAGAAAAATTTTGACAAGGCGGTCGAAAAGCATTGACAACGAGAAAAACGGGTGTTATAATCTATTCAATTTCATAACAAAAAGCGATGACGAAGACTGTCTGTGCAGAGCTGTTTCAGAGAGCCGGTGGAAGGTGTGAACCGGTGCAGAGATGCAGAGATTTCTCCCTTCCGAGCCGGATGCCTGAACAGCGAATTCAGTAGGGTATCCCGTGATTGCTACGTCAGTGCATAGAAGTTATTGGACTTCGAAGAGTGGCGGAGGTTCTCCGCAATTTGAGTGGTACCGCGAGTGCATAATTTAGTTATTACACCCGTCTCAAAGCATAAACGGCTTTGAGGCGGTTTTTTTACACTTCAAAGCGGAAGAACAAAGAAACAAGCTGCAAGTTTGAAAGCACAAACTTTCAAATTCATAAGGCTTTAAACCGAACACAGCAGGAAAGGCAGAAGAACATGTTATCATTAGACAAAGTATTTGATGCACAAACCGTTCTAAAGAGCATCATCCGCGAAACAAACGTCGTGAAGACCTACGGCATCGCGCCGGATTGCGACCTGTACCTAAAGCCCGAGAATTTGCAGATCACCGGCTCTTTTAAGGTGCGCGGCTCTGCGTATAAGATCTCCCAGCTTTCCGCAGAAGAGAAAGCGAAAGGCGTTATTGCCTGTTCCGCGGGCAACCACGCACAGGGCGTGGCGCTGGCGGCAACGAAAAACGGCATCAAATCGCTCATCTGTCTGCCGGACTCCGCGCCGATCTCCAAGGTGGAGGCCACAAAGGGCTACGGCGCAGAGGTTTGCCTTGTGGAGGGCGTTTACGACGACGCGTATAACAAGGCGATTGAATTGAAAGAAAAAGAGGGCTATACGTTCGTGCACCCGTTTGACGACGAAGACGTTATCGCGGGCCAAGGCACCATCGCGCTGGAGGTTCTGAATGACCTTGACAACATCGATGCCATTGTGGTGCCGGTGGGCGGCGGCGGACTCATCTCCGGCATTGCGTACACCGCAAAGCACATCCGCCCGAGCGTGAAGGTGTACGGCGTACAGATGACCGGCGCACCGAGCATGTACAACTCCATTCACGACGGCAAGATCGAGACACTCGACACCGTGCAGACCGTGGCGGACGGCATCGCCGTAAAGCGCCCGGGTGACAACACGTTTGAGATTGTCAAAAAATATGTGGATGACATCGCGCTGGTGAGCGAGGACGAAGTTTCGAGCGCAATCTTGGCACTCATCGAAAAGCAGAAAATGATCGCGGAGGGTGCGGGCGCTGCTTCCGTTGCCGCCGTGATGTTCAATAAATTTGATTTAAAGGGCAAGCGCGTTGTGTGCATCGTCTCCGGCGGCAACATCGACGTGACGAGCCTTTCCCGCGTGATTGACCGCGGCCTGATGAACTCCGGCCGTTCCGCGAGCCTCCTCATCGAGCTTATCGACAAGCCCGGTCAGCTCAAGGAGATCTCTTCGATCATCGCGGACTGCGGCGGCAACGTGACCGGCGTGCACTATGAAAAAGGCAACACCGAAAGCATTAACGGCTGCTTCCTGCGCATCGAAATGGAGACGCGCGACAACAACCATGTGAAAACGATCAAAAACGCCCTGCGTGAAGCAGGCTTCAGAACCACCAAGGGTTGAGAGGAGAAAGCAAAATGATGGACGCAAGCAAATATAAGGTCGGGTACTTCCCGGTATCGAAAGAATATAACAAGTGGGTGGAAAAAGACCACATTGAAAAGGCGCCGATCTGGTGCAGTGTGGATATGCGCGACGGCAACCAGAGCCTTGTCATCCCGATGAGCCTTGAAGAAAAGCTTGAATACTACAAAGTGCTTTTGCAGGTCGGCTTTAAGGAGATCGAGGTCGGTTTCCCGGCGGCGAGCGAGACGGAATATGAGTTCCTCCGCACGCTGATTGACAACAACATGATTCCCGAGGACGTTACCGTGCAGGTGCTCACCCAGTGCCGCGAGCACATCATCCGTAAGACATTCGACGCGTGCAAGGGTGCACCGAGCGCAATTATCCACTTCTATAACTCCGTCAGTGTTGCACAGCGCGAGCAGGTGTTTAAGAAGTCCAAGGAGGAGATCAAGAAGATCGCCGTAGACGGCGCGAAGCTCGTCAAAAAGCTTGCGGCCGAATACGAAGGCAACTTCCGCTTTGAGTATTCCCCGGAGTCCTTTACGGGCACCGAGCCGGAATATGCGCTGGAGGTCTGCAACGCGGTTCTCGACGTTCTGGAGCCGAGCGAGACGAACAACGTCATCATCAATCTGCCGGTCACGGTGGAAATGAGCATGCCGCACGTGTATGCTTCGCAGGTCGAGTACATGAGCGAGAACCTCAAGTACCGTGAATTCGTGACTTTGTCTCTGCACCCGCACAACGACCGCGGCACAGGCGTTGCGGACACCGAGCTGGCGCTCCTTGCCGGCGCAGACCGCGTAGAGGGTACGCTGTTCGGCAACGGTGAACGTACCGGCAACGTGGATATCATTACGCTTGCGATGAACATGTACTCCCACGGTGTTGACCCGAAGCTTGACTTCTCCGACATGCCGTACCTTGTGGACGAATATGAAAAATGCACGCGTATGCATGTGTACGAAAGAGCCCCGTATGCGGGCGCACTGGTGTTTGCGGCGTTTTCCGGCAGCCACCAGGATGCGATTGCAAAGGGCATGAAATACAGAGCGAAAAATAAGTTGCATCAGTGGAACGTACCGTACATTCCGATCGACCCGAAGGACATCGGCAGAACGTACGACGCAGACGTTATCCGCGTCAACTCCCAGTCCGGCAAGGGCGGCATCGGTTATCTGCTGGAGCAGACGTACGGCTATAACCTGCCGCCGAAAATGCGCGAGCACTTCAGCTATCTGTGCAAGGATATTTCCGACCACGAGCACAAGGAACTGAAGCCGGATGAGGTTCTGAATATCTTTGAAGAGAACTACCTCAATCTGACGAACGGTGTTACCGTGACGGATTTTGAGTTTATGCGCGACAAGGACAACGTGAAGATCGGCATCACGTTTGCGAAGGACGGCGAAGAGACCGAGATGGAAGCGGAGGGCAACGGTTCCCTCAACGCGATCAACAACGCGCTGCGTGCGTACACCGGTGCAGAGTACACCCTGCAGGTCTTTACCCAGCACAGTATGCAGGGACAGGGCTCGCAGAGCGTGGCGGCTTCGTACATCGGCCTTGAAAAGGAAGACGGTTCGATGTTCTGGGGCGCAGGCACCGACACCGACGTTGTAAAGGCAAATACAAAGGCGCTGTTGAGCGCTTACAACAATATGATCAAAGGGGGAAACTAAAATGAAAATGACCATGACGCAGAAGATTCTTGCGGCGCACGCGGGTCTCAGTGAAGTTACCGCCGGTCAGCTCATCAATGCAAAGCTGGATATCGTGCTCGGCAACGACATCACGACGCCGGTCGCAATCCATGAGTTTAAGAAAGCGGGCTTTACAGACGTTTTCGATAAGGACAGAGTGACGATCGTACTCGACCACTTTGTGCCGAACAAGGATATTAAGGCGGCGGAACAGAGCAAGACGTGCCGCGAGTTTGCGTGCAGCCACTGCGTGAGCCACTTCTATGACGTGGGCAAGATGGGCATTGAGCATGCGCTTTTGCCGGAGCAGGGCATTGTGACCGCCGGCGACTGCATCATCGGCGCGGACAGCCACACCTGCACCTACGGTGCGCTGGGCGCGTTCTCCACAGGCGTTGGCTCTACGGATATGGCAGCCGGCATGGCAACGGGCATGGCGTGGTTTAAGGTTCCGTCCGCGATCAAATTTAACCTGACCGGTAAGCTGCCGGAAAATTGCAGCGGCAAAGACGTTATCCTCACAATCATCGGCATGATCGGCGTGGATGGCGCGCTGTATAAGAGCATGGAGTTCACCGGCGAGGGCGTGAAGAACCTCTCCATGGACGACCGCCTGTGCATCTGCAATATGGCGATTGAGGCCGGTGCGAAAAACGGTATTTTCCCGGTGGACGATATTACGCTTGCCTATTTACAGGACAGAAGCGAACGCGAGCCGGTTGTATACGAAGCAGACCCCGACGCGGAATACGAAAAGGTTATCGATATCGATCTCGCAAAGATTGTGCCGACCGTCGCCTGTCCGCATCTGCCGGAGAACACGCATCCGGCAAGCGAGCTGCACGATATTAAGGTCGACCAGGTTGTCATCGGCAGCTGCACGAACGGCAGAATGGAAGACATGGAAGCGGCGTACAGCATTTTGAACGGCAAGAAAATCGCGGACGGCATTCGCTGCATCATCATTCCGGGCACGATGCAGATTTACCGTGAATGCGTGGAGCGCGGTTATGTGACGGCGTTTATCGATGCGGGCGCTGTTGTTTCTACCCCGACGTGCGGTCCGTGCCTCGGCGGCTATATGGGCATTCTGGCAGCGGGCGAACGCTGCATCGCCACAACGAACCGCAACTTCGTCGGCCGCATGGGTCATGTGGACAGCGAAGTGTACCTGGCTTCTCCGCACACGGCGGCAGCCAGCGCGCTGACCGGCTACATCACCGAATATAAGGAGGCGTAAGCATGAACACACAGGGCAAGGTTTTCAAATATCCCGATAACGTCGATACGGATGTTATCATTCCCGCACGTTACCTCAACACCCCGAACGCACAGGAGCTTGCGCTCCACTGCATGGAGGATATTGACAAGGCGTTCGTAAAGAAGGTCGAAAAGGGCGACGTCATTGTGGCGGGCTGGAACTTCGGCTGCGGCTCTTCCCGTGAGCACGCACCGCTCGTCATTAAAACCTGCGGCACGGGTTGCGTCATTGCAAAGAGCTTTGCGCGTATTTTCTACCGCAACGCCATCAATATCGGCCTGCCGATTCTCGAGTGCGAGGAAGCGGCAGACGAGATCAACGCAAACGACGAAGTTTCGGTCGATTTTGATACCGGCATCATCACCGACATCACGACCGGCAAGACGTATAAGGCACAGCCGTTCCCGCCGTTTATTCAGAACATCATCAAAGCAGGCGGCTTGCTGAAGTCCCTCAAGGAGGCGGAAAACAAATGACGAAGAACATCGCGGTGATCCGCGGCGACGGCATCGGCCCGGAGATCGTAAACGAAGCGCTCCGCGTACTGGATAAAATTGCAGAGCTGTACGGACACACCTTTCATTATACAGACGTCGATATGGGCGGCTGTGCCATCGATAAGTGGGGCGACCCGCTGCCGCAGGAAATGCTCGATAAGTGCGTAGCTTCCGACAGTGTGCTGCTCGGCGCCGTAGGCGGTGACAAGTGGAACGATGTGCCGGGCCCGAAGCGCCCGGAAAAGGGTCTGCTGCGCCTGCGCGCGGGTATGGGTGTTTACAGCAACAACCGCCCGGCGAAGATCTGGCCGCAGCTCTCTGACGCTTCTCCGCTGAAAAAATCTATTGTCGAAAAGGGCATCGATTTCATCATCGTGCGCGAGCTCATCGGCGGCATCTATTTTGGCGAGCATAAGACCGATGATGCAGACGGCCAGCCGGTCGCGACGGACATTATGAAGTACAGTGAAGCGGAGATCGAGCGCATCGGCCGCATCGGATTCGAGACGGCAAGAAAGCGCAATCACCGTTTGTGCTCCGTAGAAAAGAGCAATGTGCTCGATACGAGCCGCCTTTGGAAGAAGGTCATGCACCGCTTGGCGGAAGAATACACCGACGTGGAGCTGACCGATATGCTCGTCGATAACTGCGCGATGCAGATCGTGAAGAACCCGGCACAGTTCGACGTCATCGTGACGGAGAACATGTTCGGTGACATTCTTTCCGACGAAGCTTCCATGATCACCGGCTCCATCGGCATGATCCCGTCCTCGAGCCTCGGTGCAACGAGCTGCGGCCTGTACGAGCCGATCCACGGCTCTGCACCGGACATTGCGGGTCAGGACCTTGCAAACCCGATCGGCACCATTCTTTCCGCCGCCATGATGCTGCGTTACAGCTTCGATATGGCGAAGGAAGCCGATGCGGTGGAGCATGCGGTTTCCAAGTACCTTGACGCGGGTTACCGTACTGCCGACATTATGGAAGACGGCATGACGAAGGTTGGCTGCAAAAAGTGCGGCGACCTCATCCTTGAATACTTAACGAAGGAGTAATTGAATGCAGCTTACAGGTGCAGATATCCTCATCAGAACTTTAATTGAACAGGGCTGCGACACCGTTTTCGGTTATCCGGGCGGGCAGATCCTGAACGTTTACGACAGTCTTTATAAATATCAGAATGAAATTCGCCACATGCTGACGGCGCACGAGCAGGGCGCTGCCCACGCGGCGGACGGCTACGCAAGAGCGACCGGCAAGGTGGGCGTGGTGATGTCCACCTCCGGCCCGGGCGCAACGAACCTTGTGACCGGTATTGCGACGGCGTACCTCGATTCCATCCCGCTTGTCGCGATTTGCGGCAACGTGCCGACAACACAGATCGGCACGGACAGCTTCCAGGAGATCGACATTACGGGCGTGACGCTGCCCATTACGAAGCACAACTACTTCGTCGGCTCCGTGGAGAATCTGGCGGACACCATCCGCGAGGCGTTTGCGCTTGCGCAGTCCGGCAGACCGGGCCCGGTGCTCATCGATGTGCCGAAGGACGTGCAGACAGCGGTCTGCGACTACGAGCCGCAGGCACCCGTACAGCCCGAAGAACGCCACGCGGCGAAGGACGTGCGCATCAAAGAAGCCGCGGCGCTCATCAATGTCTCGAAGCGCCCGTTCATTTACTTCGGCGGCGGTCTCATCACATCGGAAGCGCAGGAAGAAATGCTGGCGCTCGCCGAGAAGATTGACGCGCCGATCGGCTGCTCCTTGATGGGTCTTTCCGGCATTCCGACCGACCACCCGCGTTTCCTTGGTATGCAGGGCATGCACGGCCACTACGCTTCTTCCATGGCGATGCACGACGCCGACCTCATCATTTCGCTCGGCGTGCGCTTTAACGACCGCGTGACGGGCAACCGCGAGAAGTTTGCGAAGCTTGCGCAGATCATCCATATTGACGTGGACGGCTCCGAGCTCTCGAAAACCGTGAACTCCGCCTGCGGCCTGCGCGGCGACGTGAAGCTGACGCTGCAAAAGCTCATTCCGCTCGTCAACGCAGAGCAGAAGCCCGACTGGGAAAAGGCCGTGAAGGCCTTAAAAGAAACCGAAAACGATTATCTCGATATTCGCCCGGGCCTTACGCCCCGCAACGCGATCATGACGCTGAACAAGCACCTCGGCGAGAATACCGCCGTTGCAACGGACGTCGGCCAGCACCAGATGTGGGCGGCGCAGAACGTGAACTTTAAAAAGCCGCGCCGCTTCATTTCCAGCGGCGGCCTCGGCACCATGGGCTTCGGCCTCGGTGCGGCCATCGGTGCGGCGGTCGGCACAGGCGAGCGCAGCGTGCTCGTCACGGGCGACGGCAGCTTCGGTATGTGTCTCAACGAACTCACCACTGCCGTAACCTACAACGTGCCGGTTGTCATCCTTCTGATGAATAACGGCGTGCTCGGCATGGTGCGTCAGTGGCAGACGCTGTTCTTTAATAAGCACTATTCCAACACGATTCTCGACCGCAAGACTGACTTTGTGGCGCTTGCGCGCGCGTTCGGCGCGGACGGCGAGGCTGTTGATACCGTGGCGGCGCTCGACAAGGCGTTTGAGCACGCGTTCAGCTGCGACGGCCCGTATGTCATCGATTGCAGGATCGATAAGGACGAATTCGTCCTGCCCATGCTCCCGCCGGGCGGCAGCATGGATGATATTATCATGAAGGTGGGTGAATGAGATGAATCGATATACCGTAGCGGTTCTGGTCAATAACCAGTTCGGCGTGCTGAACCGTGTGACGAGCATGTTCAGAAGACGTCAGTTCAACATCATTTCTCTGACCGTCAGCGAAACGGAATCGAACGCGCTTTCCCGCATCACCGTCACGTTTGAGGGCGGCGAGACGCAGAAGCAGCAGCTCGTGAACCAGCTTTATAAGCTGCCGGACGTTTGCTCCATTAAAGAGTTTACCCCGGACACCTCCGTCAGCTGCGAGCTGATGCTCATTAAGCTGAAAAACGATTCCAAAACGCGCAGTGACATCCTTGCCGCGGCGGACGCGTTCGGCGCGAAGACCATGGATTACTCCAAGGATTCCCTGATGCTTTGCCTGACCTCCGAATCGCGAAAAATCGATGAATTCGTCGATTTGATGCGCGACTACGAGATCCTTGAGATCTGCCGCACCGGCAATGTTTCCCTTGAAAAGGGCAGCACGACGATCCGTCAGGCCATCAATTTCTAATTTAGTTTGTCCATTTAAATTAACATACCAATTCATGCACAGAAAGAGGTAATTTATCATGGCAAGAATTTTTTATCAGCAGGATTGCGATCTGCAGAAGCTCGCAGGCAAGACCGTTGCCATCATCGGCTACGGCTCGCAGGGTCACGCACATGCACTGAACCTGAAGGACAGCGGCGTTGACGTTATCGTCGGTCTGTATGAAGGCTCCAAGAGCTGGGCAAAGGCCGAGGCACAGGGCCTCAAGGTCATGACAAGCGCTGAGGCTGCAAAGGCTGCGGACATCATCATGATTCTCATCAACGATGAAAAGCAGGCTGCACTGTACAAAGAGAGCATTGAGCCGAACCTGACCGAGGGCAAGACCCTGGCATTTGCACACGGCTTTAACATTCACTTCGGCTGCATCAAGCCGCCGAAGAACGTCAACGTCATCATGATCGCGCCGAAGGGCCCGGGTCACACGGTCAGAAGCGAGTATCAGGCAGGCAAGGGCGTACCGTGCCTCATCGCGGTCGAGCAGGATGCAACGGGCGACGCTTGGGACATCGGCCTTGCTTATGCACTCGGTATCGGCGGCGCAAGAGCAGGCGT
Organism: Hominenteromicrobium sp.; assembly: GCF_046974225.1. NCBI lineage: Bacteria > Bacillati > Bacillota > Clostridia > Eubacteriales > Oscillospiraceae > Hominenteromicrobium > Hominenteromicrobium sp. The sequence continues at coordinate 23,829 of NZ_JBKWAE010000018.1, forward strand.
TTTGGAGACCACGTTCCGTACCGAGACCGAGACCGACCTCTTCGGTGAGCAGGCAGTTCTCTGCGGCGGCGTTTGCGCTCTGATGCAGGCCGGCTTCGAGACGCTGGTTGAGGCAGGCTATGACCCGAGAAACGCGTACTTTGAGTGCATCCACGAGATGAAGCTCATCGTTGACCTCATCTACCAGAGCGGCTTTGCCGGCATGAGATACTCCATCTCCAACACGGCAGAGTACGGCGATTACATCACCGGCCCGAAGATCATCACCGAGGAGACGAAGAAGACCATGAAGAAGATCCTGAAGGACATTCAGGACGGCACCTTCGCAAAGGACTTCCTGCTCGACATGTCTTCCGCAGGCGGCCAGGTACACTTCAACGCAATGCGCAAGCTGGCTTCCGAGCATCCGAGCGAGGCTGTGGGCGCGGATATCCGCAAGCTGTACAGCTGGAGCGACGAGGATAAGCTCATCAACAACTGATTTGAACGGAATCTGTTTTAAGGGGATAGCCATAGGGGAGTTTTCCTCTATGGCTTAAACCCTATTTACACACGGCGCGTTTTTCCATGTGGGACGCCGCGCCACAGCCAAAATTTCACGGATCGAGGAAATAAAATGAAAAGTGATTCTCTGAAAATCGGTACGCAGAACGCGCCGCACCGTGCGCTGTACCATGCTCTGGGCCTCACGGAGGAGGAGATCGAACGTCCGCTCGTCGGCATCGTCAGCTCCTATAACGAGATCGTCCCGGGCCACATGAATATCGATAAAATTGTGGACGCCGTAAAGATCGGTGTTGCGATGGCAGGCGGCACGCCGATTGTCTTCCCGGCGATCGCGGTATGCGACGGCATTGCAATGGGCCACACCGGCATGAAGTATTCGCTCGTCACGCGCGACCTCATTGCGGATTCCACCGAAGCCATGGCATTGGCACACGGCTTTGATGCGCTCGTCATGGTGCCGAACTGCGACAAGAACGTGCCGGGTCTTTTGATGGCGGCGGCGCGCCTTAATGTGCCGACGGTGTTCGTCAGCGGCGGTCCGATGCTTGCGGGCCACGTAGACGGTGCAAAAACGAGCTTCTCCTCCATTTCGGAGGCGGTGGGCGAATTCAACGCCGGTAAGATTACCGAAGAAAAGCTGCGCGAATATGAGTGCAAGACCTGCCCGACATGCGGCTCCTGCTCCGGCATGTACACCGCAAACTCCATGAACTGCTTGACTGAAGCCCTCGGCATGGGTCTGCGCGGCAACGGCACCATCCCGGCGGTATACTCCGCACGTATCGAGCTTGCAAAGCACGCAGGCATGGCGGTCATGGATATGCTGAGAAAGAATATTCGCCCGCGTGACATCATGACGAAGGACGCCATTATGAACGCTCTTACGGTCGATATGGCACTCGGCTGCTCTACGAACAGTATGTTGCATCTGCCGGCCATCGCGCACGAGTGCGGCATCGAGATCAACCTCGACATCGCAAACCGGATCAGCGAAAAGACCCCGAACCTGTGCCATCTGGCACCGGCGGGCAGAACGTACATTGAAGAGCTTGACGAAGCGGGCGGCGTGTACGCTGTGATGAATGAGCTGAGCAAAAAGGGTTTGCTGCACACGGACTGCATAACCGTGACCGGCAAGACCGTCGGCGAGAACATCAAGAATTGCGTGAACCTGAACCACGACGTTATCCGTCCCATTGAGAATCCGTACAGTCAGACCGGCGGCATCGCCGTGCTGCGCGGTAATCTTGCGCCGGAGGGCAGCGTTGTAAAGCGCTCTGCCGTTCTGCCGGAGATGCTTGTGCATGAAGGCCCGGCACGCGTGTTTGAGAGCGAGGAGGACGCACAGGCGGCCATCAACGCGGGCAAGATCGTACCGGGCGACGTCGTTGTCATCCGCTATGAGGGTCCGAAGGGCGGCCCCGGTATGCGCGAGATGCTGAACCCGACCTCTGCTATCATGGGCATGGGTCTCGGCAACAGCGTGGCGCTCATCACGGACGGCCGTTTCAGCGGCGCAACGCGCGGCGCGTGCGTTGGCCATGTTTCCCCGGAAGCGGCTTCCGGCGGCCCCATCGGCGTTGTGGAGGAAGGCGACATCATCAGCATCAATATTCCGGAGAACAAAATTGAGCTGAAGGTGGACGAGGCTGTCCTCAATGAACGCATGAAGAACTTTGTGCCGAAGAAGAAAGAGCTTTCCGGCTACCTGAAGCGCTATGCGGCGCTGGTCTCCAGCGGTGCTTCGGGGGCGATTTTGAACTGATGGGTAGTTTACAGGAGTTGAGCATCCGCCTTTCCACGCTGGCGGTGTTCAAAGAATTACAGGAAGATGCGGTTATAAATAGTCTGCGTAAGTATCTCGCAGAGCCGTCCCCGGCGCTGTATGCGTCGTTCGTCTCTGCGCTGTACCGCGCAAACGGCGGCATACTCGGCGCGTATGTGCGCGAAATCTGCGAAAACAGCGAGAACGTCTACGTGCAGGCCGTGGGCAAAAAGGAAGAGATCCCCGCTTACCTGCGCGAGGCCGTTTTGGAAGAGCTTAAAACGCTGCAGATGACGGCGGAGCTCACGCCGGAAACGCTGCGCAGCGCGATGGAGTATAGGGGCTTTTTACCCGGCTTTGTCAGCGAAGCGCCGGACATTAAAGCGTGCTACACAGAGCGCACCGAGAACATCGGCAAGTACGGCTACGGCATTTACGCCAAAAACCGTATGTTCTACCTTGGCGAGAATGCCGAGATCGTGCCGGTCAGCAACCCGGACAAGACGGAGCTTTCCGACCTTGTGGATTACGCCCGCGAGCGCCAGATCATCATCGATAACACAAAGGCGCTGCTTGAGGGTAAACCCGCAGCGAACATTTTGCTGACGGGCGACGCCGGTACGGGTAAATCGTCTACGGTGAAAGCCGTCGTCAATGCGCTGTGGCGCGAGGGTTTGCGTATCATCGAGGTGCGCAAGGATCAGTTACAGTCTATCCCGAAAATTCTCGATGAGCTTTCTGCGAACCCGCTGAAGTTTATTCTGTTCATCGACGACCTTTCGTTCCTCAAGGACGACGATAACTTCAATGCACTGAAAGCGGTGCTGGAGGGCTCCGTTACGGCGAAGTCGCAGAACGTGGCAATCTACGCGACGAGTAATCGCCGCCATATCATCAAGGAGAAGTTCTCCGACCGTGAGGGCGATGACATTCACCGCAACGATACGATGCAGGAGCTCGCATCGCTTTCCGAGCGCTTCGGCATCCACGTGACATTCAGCAAGCCGAACAAGGACACGTTTCTGCACATCGTGCGCCACCTTGCGGAGGAAAACGGCATCGATATGCCGACGCAGGAACTGGAGCTGCTCGCCGAGCGCTTTGCGCTGGAGCGTGGCAACCGCTCCGCGAGACTTGCCCGTCAGTTCATCGACGGACTGCTTTCCAAGGCGGAATAAAAACCTTATACAGCAGACTGTTTTTGAAGCGGCACCTTTGCCGTTAAAACACGAAATGAAAAATGCTCCCGGTTTTTAGCTGGTTGCTCATAAAAAAGTGAATCCGACCTATGGCTGCAATCAAAGGTCGGATTCTTTTTTTATGTTAGGGCTAGAATATCCATGGCTCCCTCTGACGCGGGAGGCTTGGATGCGGTGCAAAATCGCACATTACCGCACTACACCGAATGGTGTATAGAAGTGCGCCCTTACTGTTTGACAAATTGGAATTGATTTTCCTTTTTATTTCTTAGTATCAATCCAAATGAAAACTCTCTCGTCAGTTCTTTCAGTAACAACACCTCCGTTTGCTATTGCCACAGCTTGAGATGCTATGTTATCTAAAAGAATGGTTACTAACACTTTATCTATTCCCATTCCTTTCGCTTCATTAAGCAATAATCTCAGCAGTTCTTTTCCATATCCTTTTCCACGAAACGCTGGTGCAATTCCGTACCCGATATTTCCTCCTGCTTTTCTCAATGCCTCAGTCAAAAAATGTCTGACAGAACCAAATCCAACCGGAATACCATCAGCATATAGCCAAAAAGTTGTAGAAGGCACTTTCCAACCATCTACAATCCCTTCTTGCTCAGAATCCCTCTGTTTTACAATCAACCATTCTTTATACTCATCAAATGTTAATCCGTTGGCTTTGTTAATTAATCCATTTTCTTCAGCAGGGATCTCTTGCAGCATTGTGTAAATATCTAAGCCATCATCAACTGACAATCTTTTTAATTCCAACATTATTTTCAATTCTCCTTAATCAAATAAACTCAAGTTTATCAGTCTGTTTAATCATATCATATGGCTTCAATGTACGGCAAGAACAATCCCGGCAGACATTACTGCCGGGATTGATGCTGTTTTATGGACATCTACATTTATGCCGGGAGCGTTTTTGTGTATACAGGTAAATTTGATTTTACAAATTGCTGTGGCGGCGGCTCGAACCCGTTTGCAGGGTACTGCCGAGACTGGTGATGCAAAGGAGTGTTGCGATGAGGAACACGCCGGGAATGACGATAATCCACCACGCGTTTGTGAGCAGAGCCTTTTCGCCGACAGAAACGCATTACGCTTCGTATTCGCCGCGGATGTCGTCTTTCGGGGCGGGAATGGGGTAGTTACCCGTAAAGCAGCCCGTGCAGATGCCGAGGCCGTTCACCATTTCCGGCAGACGCTCTAAACGTAAATAACCGAGCGTATCTGCGCCGATCTCCTTGCAGATCTCGTCGACCGTGTGATTATAGGCGATAAGCTGGTGGCGCTCCGGCACATCGATGCCGAAGTAACACGGCCACAGGAACGGGGGCGAGCTGATGCGCATGTGCACCTCTTTTGCGCCTGCGTCTTTCAGCATGTTCACAATCTGGTCGCTCGTCGTGCCGCGCACGATGGAGTCATCGATGAGGATGACGCGCTTATCCTTGACAACCTCGCGCAGGACATTTAATTTAACGCGCACGCTGGATTCACGGCTGCTCTGCTTCGGTTTGATGAATGTGCGGCCGACGTAGTTGTTTTTCACGAATGCCGTGCCGTAGGGGATGCCGGATTCCATGGCGTAGCCCTGTGCTGCCGCGTTGCCGGATTCCGGCACGCCGACGACGATGTCCGCATCCACGGGGGAATCTTTCGCGAGGAAACGGCCGGCAAGCAGACGTGCGGAATACACGTTGATGCCGTCAATGCGGCTGTCCGGGCGGGCGAAATAAATGTACTCAAAAATGCAGCGTCCCTGCTTTTCGGCGGGAAGGCAGTGCGATTTGTCGGAGAGAATGCCGTTCGGCGTGATGGTGACAATCTCGCCCGGCTCTACGTCGCGGACGAATTCCGCGCCCACGGCGTCAAGCGCACAGGTCTCGCTGGAGAGGAAATACGTGTTGTCGCGCTTGCCGATACATAGGGGCTTGAAGCCATAGGGATCGCGCGCGCCGATCAACTTGCGGGGGGACATGACCGCGAGGGCATAGGCACCCTCAATTTTGTCCATCGTGCGGCTGACGGCCTCCTGCACGTTTTTCGTCTGCACGCGCTCGCGTGCGATGTAGTAGGCGATCGTCTCGGAATCGATGGTCGTCTGGAAAATAGCGCCGCTGTACTTTAGCTTTTCGCGGAGGTCAACGGCATTTGTCAGGTTGCCGTTGTGCGCTACGGCCAGCGTGCCCTTGATATAGTGGATGATGAGCGGCTGCGCGTTTTCGCGGTTGCTCGCGCCGGCGGTGGAGTAGCGCACATGGCCCACGCCGATATTGCCGTGCAGGCGATTGAGACGCTCCTCGTCGAATACCTCGTTTACAAGGCCCATGTCCTTGTAGTAATCCACCTTGCCTTTGGGGCCCTCGGTGTCGCTGACGGCGATGCCGCAGCTTTCCTGTCCGCGGTGCTGCAAGGCGAATAATCCGTAATAAATGGAAGAAGAAATGTCGTGTCCGTCAAAATCGTATGCGCCGAAAACACCGCATTCCTCGCCGGGCTTGTCCGTTTCAAATGGTGTTCGATCGTAGTTCATAGAAGTCCCCCGTTCCTCCGCAAACCGCGGTATTCTGCTGTTTGTGTTCAGTTTATCTGCCGAAAATACACAGGCGGCAAACGCCGTGAAAACGTTTCCCGCTTAACAGAATTATTATAATCGGATTTTTGTGAAATTGCAATTCTAAGTTTTAAAAACTGCAAATATGTGTAGAGGATGACAAAATCCTTTGACAAACGGCGCGCAAAATCGTTGAAACAAAAAACAAAATGCGGTATAATAGCAAGCGAAAGAAACGACGAGCCCGAACAGTCCGGGGGACTGTTCAGCCGTAAGAAACCCTATCAAAGGTTTTTTAAACGGCGGTCAGAAACGGCCGTTAGAAAGAGCCATAACACATTTTTACATGTAGGATAAAAAATGAAAGACAGAAAGGACCTCGCTATGCATATCGTTATTTTGGACGGCGGCTCTACAAACCCCGGCGACGTCTCGTGGGCGCCGCTCAGGGCGCTCGGCAGCGTCACCGTGTATGACTCCACTAAGCCCGAAGAAATCGTGGAGCGCGCAAAGAACGCCGAAGCTGTTATCTTGAACCGCAATGTTATAAGCCGCGAAATCATGCAGAAATTACCGAAGCTGCGCTTTATCGGCCTTCTTGCAACGGGATATAATACTGTCGATGTCAAAGCCGCAGGAGAACTGGGCATCACCGTGTGCAATGTGCCGCTTTATTGCGTGGAGACCGTCGCGCAGCAGGCGTTTGCGCTGCTTTTGGAGCTGTGCAATCACACCGAAAAAATAAGCGCCGCCACCCGCGGCGGCGACTGGGATAAGGCCGAAACGATGAGCCACAGCACGCACCCGCTGTTTGAGCTGTACGGCAAAACGCTCGGCATCGTCGGCTTCGGACATATCGGGCAGACCGTCTCAAAGCTCGGCGCGGCGCTCGGCATGAAAATTCTCGTATACAGCCGCACGAAACGGGAGCTGCCCGAGCGTTATCAGTGGGCGGAGCTCGACGCGCTTTTCAAAAATGCCGATGTCGTCTCGCTGCATTGCCCGCTCACGGACGAGACCCGCGGGCTTGTGAATGCGGAGCGCCTTAACCTGATGAAGCCCACTGCGTTCCTTATCAATACGGCGCGCGGCGCAGTTGTGGACGAAGCTGCCCTTGCCGAGGCGCTGAATAGTGGCCGCATCGCCGGAGCGGGGCTTGACGTCCTTGTGCACGAGCCGCCGAAAAAGGATGACCCGCTGCTCACCGCCAAAAACTGTATCGTCACGCCGCACATCGCGTGGGCGTCCCGAGACGCGCGCGCCCGTCTCATTAAGACTGTCGCCGAGAACCTGAAAGCGTTCCGGAACGGCACGCCGCAGAACGTCGTTTCGTGATTTTACCGCTCTTTTCGCTTTTTGCGGAGACTTCAAAAGCCTTCTGTAAAAAGTAATGCAAAAAAGAGCAAAAGGCGAGAAATGAATCTCGCCTTTTGCTCTCTTTTGGGGAGGAGTTGTATTGAAAAGTCGCGGTAACGTTTACCGCAGAGCTCGTTGTCATTTGTTATGTCTCTATTATAGCGACTGAAATATCGATTGTCAACGGTTTCTGAAACAATCTCCCTTTTGCTATTGTCGCACAAATCAAAATAAAAATTTGTGTATATTTTGCACATATAAATTGACCGCGTTTTTCCACATAACCCGTTTGAAATCGTATCTCACCCTTAAATTACCCGCATGTTCTCTGCTTTATGCATGAAAAAGAGAATTTTGTGTTTGACGGAGGTTTTTCCATGATAAAGAAAAATGATTTGTTTGAAGCGGAGATCACCGCCATGACCGCCGAGGGCAGCGGCATCTGCCGCGCAGATGGCATGGCCGTGTTCGTGCCCGGTACCGCCGTGGGCGACCGCTGCGTCGTGCGCGTCGTAAAAGTCCTCAAAAAGTACGCATTCGGGCGGCTCGAGGAGCTGCTTACGCCGTCGCCCGATCGCACCATACCGGATTGTCCCATTGCAGGCCCGTGCGGCGGCTGCGTTTACCGCCACATCACGTATGAAGCGGAGCTGAAGATCAAAACGCAGCGTGTCCGCGACGCCTTGGAGCGCATCGGCGGCCTTGAAAATATCCCCATGGAGCCGATCCTCGGCGCGCCGTCCCGCACGCGCTACCGCAACAAATGCCAGCTGCCCATCGGGCTTTCTAAAAACGGCGAAATGCAAATGGGCTTTTACGCCGTGAATTCCCACCGTATCATCGACACGCACACTTGCCTTTTGCAGCCCGAGGTGTTTGATCGCGCGGCGGAAGCGTTCCGCGCGTGGCAAAAACTGAGCGGGGAGAGCATCTACGATGAAGCGGCGCACAGCGGCGTTCTGCGCCACCTTTACATGCGCTGCGGCGAAAAGAGCGGTGAGGTGCTCGTGTGCATCGTCGCGAACGGCGCAAAGCTGCACGGGGAAGACTTGCTCGTCAAAATGCTGCGCAAGGCTGTGCCGGAAATTACCGGCATTGTGTGAAACATCAACCGCGAGCGCACACATGTCGTTTTGGGTCGCGAGCTGCGCACGCTGTGGGGCAAGCCCACGATCCGCGATACGCTCTGCAGGCTGGAGTTTGAAATTTCGCCCCACGCGTTTTATCAGGTGAACCGCACGCAGGCGGAGGCGCTTTACAACAAGGCCGCAGAGTACGCCGGGCTTACAGGTGCGGAAACGCTGCTTGACCTCTACTGCGGCACCGGCACCATCGGTCTTTCCATGGCGAGCCGCGCGAAGAAGCTCATCGGCTCGGAGATTATCCCCTCCGCTGTTGAAAATGCCCGCAAAAACGCCGCGCACAACCATGTCACGAACGCCGAGTTCCTTTGCGGTGACGCCAAAGACGCCGCGCGCATCCTCTACGAGCGCGGCGAGCGCCCCGATGTCATCGTCATTGATCCTCCGCGCAAGGGCTGCGATGCCGCCGTTATCACGACCATCGCCGCCATGCGCCCCATGCGCGTCGTCTACGTCTCCTGCGACCCCGCCACCCTCGCCCGCGATTTAAAGCAGTTTACCGCCGAGGACTATAATATTGAGGCCGTCACCCCCGTCGATATGTTCCCATGTACCGCGCATGTGGAGACGGTATGTCAGTTAGTTCTGAGAAAACCGGCAGTACATATCAACATTGATGTGGATGTTGAGGAACTGGTGCAGGATAAAAGAGGGACGGCAACCTATGGTCAGATCAAGGATTACGTTCTTGAACATAGTGGCTTGAAGGTCAGCAGTCTGTATATCGCACAGGTGAAGCAGAAGTACGGCATCATCGAGCGTGAGAATTACAACAAGACAAAGTCTGAAAACGTCAAGCAGCCCCAGTGCCCGCCAGAGAAGGAAAAGGCAATTACGGAGGCGTTGAAACATTTTGGAATGATTTGACTTCAACATAAGGAAAACCCGAAGCAGCACGGTAAAGGTACTGCTTCGGGTTTTTTACTGTTTGGCCTTATATGCTTCGCCCCAAGCCTGCATGGAATCCAGAATGGGCTTCAGGCTTTTACCGAGTTCCGTCAGCGAATACTCCACTCTCGGCGGTACTTCGGCGTAGACCTCACGGTGGACAAGCCCGTTTTCCTCCATCGCCCGGAGTTGGGCGGTCAAGACCTTCTGAGACACATTGCCTACGGACTTTTTCAGTTCCCCGAACCGCTTCGTTCCCGGCATCAGGTCACGCAGAATCAGCACCTTCCACTTATCCCCGATGAGGGTCAGCGTGGTCTCCACAGGACAGGCAGGAAGAGTGGCTTTTGCGGTCATTTCGCTCATATTTGAATCCCTCCCATAAAAATTTTTTCAAGCGCCAAATTGCCGGAAAACCCAGGAACGGCGCAATCGTTTCTTTCTGGTAACTACCCATTAGTTTCTATTTGGTAACTACGGCACAATATTGTGCTTACTTTACGAATTGGGGCTACGGCATTATTATAATGCCAGAGGCAAACGAAAGCAAGCCCAATTACCAAGGAGGTTACTCAAAATGAAAAAAATTCTTTCCCTCGCGCTGGCTCTTGCCATGATCGGCACAGCTCTCACCGGCTGCGGCTCCAAGGACGCTGCTACCAAAACACCCGCTGAAAACACCCAGCAGACTGCACCTGTCCAGCAGGAGCAGAGCCAGACCGAAAAGGCGCTGGCGCTCATCAACACCTTTGCCACCGGCGATACGGACACCGCCCGCAGCCTGTTGGCGGATGGCTACATCCAGCACAATCTGGCATACGGCACCGGTGCGGATGCCTTTATCGGTTCCGTGGAATATCTCGCATCCGCCGATGTGAAAACCACTGTGAACAACATCCGTGCTTTTGAGGACGGCGACAAGGTGTTCTTGCAGACGATTTACAATTTTGCCGGTGCCGGTGAGCAGGTCGCCTTTGACATCTTCCGCTTTGACGGAGACGGCAAGATTGCCGAGCATTGGGACAATCTGGCGGCGCTGGCCGAGCCGAATCCCTCCGGTCACACCCAGATGGACGGCACGATGGAGGTCACGGATCTGGATAAGACCGAGGAAAACCGGGAGCTGGTCAAGAATTTCCTCTACGATGTCATGCAGGGCAACAACCTCGATAAGACCCCGGATTACTTTGATGGTGATGCCTACATCCAGCACAACAGCGGCATTGCCGATGGTGTGTCCGGTCTGAATGCCGCACTGGGCGCTCTGGCGGAGCAGGGCATTTCCATGGTGTACGATGAAGTCCACATGGTTCTGGCGGAGGGTAACTTCGTCCTTGCCGTCAGCGAGGGTACCTTCGGCGGTACACCCACCAGCTACTATGACCTGTGGCGCGTGGAGAATGGCAAGATCGCCGAGCATTGGGATGTGATGGAGACCATCGCAGACCAGTCCACCTGGCAGAATCAGAACGGCAAGTTCTAATTGTTACCCGGAGGTAACCATACCACAATATTGTGCGTGCTTCACAAGTCGTACAAATCGCATTACAATCAAAGCATCAAGAGAAAAAACAAATTACGGAGGTACTTATCATGAATAAAGTCGTAGAATTTCTGAATGCCAACCCTGTGCAGTATCTTGCTACCGTCGGTCGTGACGGCAAGGCAAAGTGCCGTCCCTTCATGTTCGCGGGCGAGCTGGACGGCAAGCTGTGGTTCTGCACCAACAACACCAAGGACGTCTACAAGGATATGCGGGAAAATCCGGAGATCGAAATTTCGGTTTCCAGCCCGGAGTATGCGTGGATTCGTCTGCACGGCAAGGCTGTGTTCGAGAATAACATGGCCGCCAAGGAAATGTGCATCCAGAACCCCATCGTGAAGGGCCAGTACGGCGAGTCCACCAACCCCATCTTTGAGGTGTTCTATCTGGATAATGCCCACGGCGTTATCGCTGACTTCTCCGGCAACCCTCCCTACGAGTTCTAAGAAACTCTCTCAATTCAACATCTTCGGGGCAAGGTGAAATCCCTGACCGGCAGTAAAGTCTGCGAAGCGCAAAAGCGCCCGATGTGGTGAAACTCCGCAACCGACGGTATAGTCCGGATGAAAGAAGATATGAGGAAGCAGCCCCGCAGGAAAACCCGTCCTGTGGGGCTGTTTCAAATCCCAGCATATCTTTTCCAAGGAGCAATCATGAATACCGTTTCCATCGAAAAAAGCAGAAAGACCGCTGTTCTTTCCGTCCGTACCATCTCCATGACCGCCATGCTGTCCGCAGTCGCTTATCTGCTGGCCTTTGTGGAGTTTCCCGTTCCTCTCTCGCCGTCCTTTGCGAGAATGGACTTATCTGACCTTCCTGCACTCATCGGCGCATTTGCCTTTGGACCGCTCTCCGGTCTGCTGATTGAACTTGTCAAAAACGCCTTGCAGCTTCTGACCACCTCCACCGGAGGCATTGGCGAGATCGCCAACTTCCTGATGGGCGCAGCCTATGTGGTCACTGCGGGTTTCATCTATAAACGCCATAAAACGAAGAAAACTGCGCTGGCCGCCTGCGTCCTTGCAAGCGTCGTTATGGGTATCGCCGCAGCACTGGCAAATTACTTCATCCTGCTGCCGCTGTTTGAGAACTTTATGCCACTGGATCAGCTCATTGCCTCCTTTGCCGAGTTCCTGCCTTTTATCCATACCAAGCTGGATGTGGTACTGTTCAATGCGTTCCCCTTTAATCTGCTGAAAGGGCTCGTCATCGGCGGCGTGACGATGCTGATCTATAAACGGCTCACGCCGATCCTGAAAGGACGTTGACGGTATGACGAAACAAGATTATCTGAAACTGCTGGTGGAGAGCATCCACTCCACCACCATTGCCACCATCGGTGCAGACAGCCACCCCCAGACCCGCGTGATCGACATGATGCTGTGGGATGAACAGGGTGTGTATTTTCTCACCGCCAAGGGCAAGGCGTTCTACGCCCAACTCATGGAGCAAGGCTTCATCGCCCTGTCCGCCACAAAGGACAAAATCTCGATCTCCCTGCGGGGCAAGATCAGGAATATCGGCAGCGAGAAGCTGGATGAGATTTTCGAGAAAAACACTTATATGCAGTCCATCTATCCCGGCGATACCCGCAGTGCGTTAGAGGTGTTCTGCTTGTACGAAGCGGACGGGGAGTATTTTGACATCAGCGACCCGGCACACATCGTCCGGGACAGCTTCACCATCGGCAAAGCGGCACAGGAAGCACCGGGTTACTATGTGGGCGAAGGCTGCATCGGCTGCAAGCTGTGCTACTCCGTCTGCCCGCAGAAGTGCATCGACATTACCAAGAAGCCGGTGGTCATCGACCAGCACCGCTGCCTGCACTGCGGGCGGTGTGCGGAAACCTGCCCTAAACAGGTTATCGAAAAGAGGGTTTGACTATGAACCAGAGCGAAAAAAGACTGTTTCTCATACAATCTCTGCTGAACGAACGTCCCTCCTGTCAGAAGCAGATCATCCCGGCGGATTCCGAGCGGCAGAATATTTTACTGCGCGGGCTGATGAATGTCCGTAGACCGGTGCGCATTGGTGCGGATTTTCTGCAAGTGCAGGACGCCTATCTGCAAGACGAAACCGCCGCAAAGGGTATCACGGATATTGCCGACCTGACACCCATTCAGCCGGGGCTGTATCTCTGGCAGGGCGATATTACGACGCTCAAGTGCGATGCCATCGTCAACGCGGCAAACTCCGGCATGACCGGCTGCTATATTCCCAACCATCGCTGCATTGACAACGCCATTCACACCTTTGCGGGTGTAGAACTGCGCCTTACCTGTGAGCAACTGATGGAACAGCAGGGCTATCCCGAACCCACCGGACAGGCGAAAATCACCCCGGCGTTTAATCTGCCCTGCCGCTATGTGCTGCATACGGTCGGTCCGATCATCAGCGGTCGAGTAACCAAAGAGGACAAAGAACTGCTTGCCTCCTGCTATCGCTCGTGCTTGGAGCTGGCGGCAGAAAACGATCTGGAAAGCGTGGCGTTCTGCTGTATTTCCACAGGGGAGTTTCATTTTCCAAACGATCTGGCGGCAGAAATCGCGGTTCGGACGGTCAAAGAATATCTCAAAAAGCAAACCAGCGTCAAGAAGGTGATCTTCAATGTTTTCAAGGATTTGGACAAAGCCATCTACGAAAAGCTGCTCTGAGCCGATGGAACGGCTGAAAGCAGCATTACAGGACTGTGATGCCGTGGTGATCGGAGCCGGAGCCGGACTGTCCACGGCGGCGGGCTTCACCTACACCGGCGAACGGTTTGAAAAATACTTTTCCGACTTTGCGGCAAAGTACGGTATCCAAGATATGTATTCCGGCGGCTTTTTCCCGTTTGCCACGCCGGAGGAGCATTGGGCGTATTGGAGCCGATACATCTACATCAACCGCTATATGGATGCCCCCAAACCGGTCTATGATGCCATCTTAAAGCTGGTACAGGACAAGGATTATTTTGTCATCACCACGAACGTTGATCACTGCTTTCAGAAGGCTGGCTTTGACAAGAAGCGGCTGTTCTACACGCAGGGCGATTATGGCCTATTCCAGTGCAGTGAGCCGTGCTGTCAGGAAACCTTTGATAACGAAGCCGTGATCCTCGAAATGGTCAAACGGCAGGAGGACATGAAAATCCCGTCAGAGCTGCTCCCGGTCTGCCCCCACTGTGGGAAACCCATGACCATGAACCTCCGCAGCGATGATACCTTTGTGGAGGACGAGGGCTGGCACAGAGCAGCAGAACGGTATGAGGATTTTCTCCGTACCCGTACGGGTGGCAAAATTCTCTTCCTTGAATTAGGCGTAGGCTACAATACCCCAGTCATCATTAAGTACCCTTTCTGGCAGATGACAGCCAAGAATCCAGAAGCTACCTACGCCTGCATCAACCAAGGTCAGGCAGTTTGCCCTCAAGAAATTGAGCAACGATCAATCTGCATGAATGCAGATATTGGACAGGTTTTGCAGAGCCTGTCTGATGCTGCAATTCAATAAAAGAAAGCAGTTCTACCACGCACGTATTGTGTGATAGAACTGCTTCTTTTGCATTTTCTGAGCAGGTGTTCCAAACTGTATTTTTACAGCTTGGGTACTCGCAGCGAAGAAAATATGGGGTGTTCAGAGGGGGGGAATCCCCTTTGACGCAGGGTTTCCAATAGGGGCGCGAGCATCCCTGTTGGCACACGATTTTGCTTGCAAAGTCTAGTGTGTTATACCTTTGCTTCCGGCTGACGCGGGAAAGGGGCTGGCTTCGCCATCTGCTGTACGGGCAGATAGCGGTTGACAGACACTTTTCTGCGGCAGTAGGACAGGCGGATTTTGTGACACCAAGGTGACACAAATGCAGGATTTTTGAGAAGCAAAATCCGACTGGCCGGAGAAGGAAGCAGAGGTATATACCGCCCTCGTCCCGCCGCAGCGACACACTAAAACCACCACGGCAGTTCCAGCCAGAGGTTGTCCATCGCAGTATCTTCTAACGTCTTTGCGCGGCTCTCCCGCAGATTGAAATGAATTGCTGAGCCGATCATCGTATGCTCCACATCGTCCGTAAAGCCATAGCGGTACAGCAGATAGGCTTGCTCACGCTCGGAAAGTCTGCCCAAACCTTCGTACAGCTCACGCATGGTTTCTTTGTCCACATAAATCTGTTCCGGAGATTTGACGGTCGGATCAGCAATGGCTTCAATGCGCATCAGCCGTTCCTCACCGGGAAGGATCTCATCCAACCGGATTTTCTGCAAGGCAAGTCCGTCTGTGGTGCTGGTCATTCTCTGCTCATATTGGGAGAAAACATCCCGTATCAGGTCGGTCATGGTGTTGCGGATGAACGGTGCGGCGTAAGTCAAAAACTTGATGCCCTTACTGCTGTCAAAGAGGGGAATGGCGGTCAGCAGACCGAGGCAGCCCTCCTGTTCCAGATCGCTGGTTTCTGTACTGAGGTCACTCTCTGCCAGATTGGACTTCATATAAATCTCATTGGCGGTTTTGCGGATGAAACCCATATTGTTTTTCAGAAGAAGGTCACGAGCCTCTGTGTCCCCTTTTTGAGCCAGCGCACAAAGCTGCTCATTGTCCTGCTTCTTCATCGCCCTTCTCCTGTAATGGGGCTTGCTCTAAGGTGGTCTGGAAAAAGCCAGTCAACGCCTGTCCAAGCGTATTCAACGCATCCCGATTGACACCATCCAAGCCAGCCACACTGCCGATAATCAGATCAGATACCTGCTCCGGTGTAATGGTTGGATTTGTCATATCCTGTCCCTTTGCAACCTCTGTAAACATTCTTTTAGCTTGCTCTGCGGTCATCGACTGCATGGCAGCAAAGTCATTGCCGATTTCCTTTTTCACTTCCTTGACCGCCAGCATAAACTGATTTTCAATGGTGACAAGGTCAGCTTGATAAACTGATGTTCTCAGATGTGCGATGTCCCGTGCAGCTTGTTCGCCAGCTTCCGTTTTTACCGTTTTCCGCGTCAGGCTACTGATAGTCGTATATAGCTGGTTCTGTGCAGCATACCCGGCGGCAACCGTATCGTTGAAATACTGCTCCAATATGTAGGTCAAATCAAGAAAACGAGGGCTTTCCAGCAGGTAATTGACTACCTGAGCGTTTGCTTTTCCGGCATAGAGGTTTCTTGCCGCCTGTGCAGATAAGCCAAGCTCGTCAATGGCATAATTCTTTTTGTCAGGGACATTGGTTATGCCTAAAAGAAAGTCGGTGGAGACATTAAAAGCTCTGGCAATACGGATGATATTCTCGTCTCCGAGCTTGTCCGTCTTTCCGGTCAGAAACCGGCTGAGTAAGCTGTCTCCGCAGCCGATTTTCAGCGCAAGGTCTGTCTGGGATACTTTATGGTATTTCATCAGATCGGCAATGCGCTCCCGGACAGTACCGGGTAAAAAGGTGTTCGCCATCGCTTATGTCCCCCTTTCCTCTGTCGGCTTTTTGATATATTTTCCGCTTCGGATTCTGGCATCGGCAGGCTTTTCTGCATCCGCCGGGATAATCCAGCGGCTTCCTGCCCGCTGTGCGCCGGTGATGCGCCCCTCATTACAGAGAACGTTCACGCGCCGATGGGAGATGCCCCATTTCTCTGCTGCTTCAAAGGTTGACAGGTATTTCATTCGCATTCGCCCTC
>NZ_JBKWAE010000019.1:0-39148 GCF_046974225.1 Hominenteromicrobium sp.
AAGACACGGTGTTTAACCTTTCGCGCTCCGCTTTAATGACGGCATCGCTGTTCTCCGGCGATCTGCAGAACCTGCGCGTGGCGGTGCAGGACAGGATCCATCAGCCGTATCGCTCGGGCCTCATCGAAAATTACGACCAGGTGTTCCGCATGAGCTACGAGCTTGGCTCGCTCGGCACGTATGTGAGCGGCGCAGGCCCGACCATCATCTCCATGATCCCCACAGAGGGCGCGGAGGAGTTTATGAGCGCGTGCGATTCACATTTACAGGACCGCGGCATCAACGGCTGGCGTGTGGAGCTTCTGCATACCGACCCGCAGGGCGCGCGCATCATCATTGAATAACGAGAATTATCCCACAGGGGTTATGGAAAGGGAAGTGTTTCTATGGCATTGATCGTTCAGAAGTTCGGCGGTTCCTCCGTTAAGGACGCCGAGCATTTGAGAAATGTCGCCGATATCGTGACCGGCACATATAAGAACGGCAACGACGTGGTCGTTGTGGTTTCTGCGCAGGGCGATACAACGGACGACCTCATTGATAAAGCAAAAGAGATCAACCGAAACCCGTCTAAGCGCGAAATGGACCAGCTTTTGACGGCGGGCGAGCAGATCTCTGCTTCGCTGCTTGCTATGACGATTGAAGATTTGGGCTACCCGGTGGTCTCTTTGCTTGGCTGGCAGGCGGGCTTTTCCACCTCTACGGCTTACGGCAGCGCGCGCATTAAGCGTGTGAATCCGGAACGTATTAAGGCGGAGCTTTCAAAGCGCAACATCGTTGTTGTAACGGGCTTTCAGGGCGTCAACAAGTATGACGACATGACGACGCTGGGCCGCGGCGGCAGCGATACGAGCGCGGTGGCCATTGCGGCTTCCATGCACGCCGATCTGTGCCAGATCTATACGGATGTGGACGGCGTTTACACGGCAGACCCGCGCAAAATTCCGGCGGCGAGGAAGCTCGACGTCATCTCTTACGACGAGATGCTGGAGCTTGCGACGCTGGGCGCGCAGGTGCTGAATAACCGCTCGGTTGAAATGGCTAAAAAATATCATATTGAATTAGAGGTTCTTTCCAGCCTGACACGGGCTAAGGGAACGATCGTTAAGGAGGCTACCAACGTGGAAAAAATGCTCATCAGCGGTGTTGCAAAGGACGAAAACGTCGCCAGAATCTCTGTCATCGGCGTGCCGGATAAGCCGGGCCTTGCGTTCCGCATTTTCTCTAAGCTTGCACAGAAGAACGTAAACGTCGATATTATTTTGCAGTCCATCGGCAGAAACGGCACGAAGGACATCAGCTTCACCGTGGAAAAGGACAAGATGGACGCAACCATCGAGCTCATGCAGTCTTACGTAGAGACCATCGGCGCGAGCAGCGTTGTGTTTGACGACGACGTGGCAAAGGTTTCCATTGTCGGCGCGGGCATGGAATCTCACCCGGGCGTTGCTTCCGATATGTTCGAGGCGCTGTTTGAGGCGAACGTGAACATTCAGATGATCTCGACAAGCGAGATTAAAATTTCCGTGCTCATCAAGAAGGAAGACGCGAACAAGGCGGTTGCCGCCATCCACGCGAAGTTCTTTGAGCAGATCGGTCAGTGAGCTGACGTAAACACGCACGGCATTTTTTGAAATTGTAGGGAAATGAATTTGAAGTCACCCCTTGGCGCATACTAAGCGCCGGGGGTGATTTTATGTTTCCGAACGGTTTTGGCATGAACGGCTACTGGGGGCCGGAAAACTACGTTTTGGGCGCGGCGCTTTTCGACTGGCACAAGGATTTCGACGACCTGCCCGAGGAAGTGAAGGAATACCTCACACAGCACGAGTACGAAATTCACAGCGAAAATGACGTGGACCGCTTAGTCCGCACGTATAACCAGAAAAGGTAAAAAGAAAAGAGAAAGCGTGCGCCGGGGCAAGCTCGGTACACGTTTTCTCTTTTTCTATACACAGTATTTGATTTTAGAGGTTGAGCACGAGTTCGATTTCATCGTCATATTTGACATTTATACAAGCTCGGTTGCGGTGTGACCGGTCTTGGCGAAATCGCACAGACCTTCTATGCCGCAGAACACCATACTCTGCACGGCGGCGTCGGTGTAAAACGCCATGTGCTGCGTCATGATGACGTTCGGGAACTGGCGCAGGTAGGCCATATCGCGGTTCGAGATGATGTCGTCGCGGCGGTTCTCGTGGTAGATGCCGTCTTCTTTATCGAAAACGTCCAGCGCGAGCGCACCGATCTTCTGTGTTTCAATGCCGCGGATCATATCCGGAATATTCATCAGCTCGCCGCGGGCGCAGTTGATGATGGTGACGCCGTCCTTCATTTTGGCAATGGTCTCGGCGTTCACAAAGTGGCGGGTGCTCTCTAAAAGCGGCATGTGCAGCGAGATGATGTCGCACTCTTTGTAGAGCGTTTCGTTATCCACATAGGTGCAAAGTCCCTTGAGCGACGGGTTTTCGCGGATGTCGCTTGCTAAAATGCGGCAGCCGAAGCCGCTCAAATTTTTGATGACCGCCGCGCCGATTTTGCCGGTGCCGAGAATGCCGACGGTGAGGTTGCGCAGCTCGCGGCCCTGAAGACCCGCAAGGGAGTAGTCGTTGACCTGTGCGCGCCACAGGGCGGGCTTATACTTGCGCAGGCTAAGAAGTATGAGCATGACGGTGTAATCTGCCACGCCGTTCGGCGCGTAGTTGGAGTTGCACACCTTGAGGCCGAGCTCCTTTGCGGCGGTGAGGTCGATGTGGTCTGCGCCGATGGTGCGCGTGGAGATGTATTTTACGCCGCGCTCCTTGACGGCGGTGAGCAGGGCGCGGTCAAAACGTGTGCGACCGAGTATTGTGACGCCCTCGGCCCCGTTTACCGTATCGATGTTTTCGAGCGTTAGGTTATCCTCTGTTTCGGTGAGCTCCACGCCGAGCTTTTCGGCGATGAAGGCAAAGTCTTTCTGTTCGTCCCGGCGGACTTCATAAGCGGCAATTTTCATTTTTATATTCCTCTTTTCGGTAATGCGCAAGCGGGTTACAACGTCTGCTTTTGCGCGTTGAAGTGCTTACACCACAGCGCTTTAGTGCAAATTTTCGCGTATTAGTGTGTTACTATGTGATTATTATATATGCTGCGGTTTTTCACGTCAAGAGGGGAAAATGTTTAGAATACAGGTTGTATCTGAGCGGATTTTGTGCTAAAATGACTGTGAAATGAAACGAATGAAATCAGGTGCTTTATATGACGGACTGGGAAATGAAAGTGCATAATTTTATGTGCCTCAATAAATTCGTGAAAAAGGGCGAGATCGTATTTACGGGCTCCTCGCTGTGCGAGCTGTTCCCGATCAACGAGATGCTGCAAAACGTGGAGCCGCGCATCCGCGTGTACAACCGCGGCAT
This sequence comes from Hominenteromicrobium sp., assembly GCF_046974225.1. Classification (NCBI taxonomy): domain Bacteria; kingdom Bacillati; phylum Bacillota; class Clostridia; order Eubacteriales; family Oscillospiraceae; genus Hominenteromicrobium; species Hominenteromicrobium sp. Next base: position 3,399 of record NZ_JBKWAE010000019.1, read on the forward strand.
CGGCGGCGACGTGACGGATGGACTTTTGGAGCGCATGGATGAATCGATTTTTGACCTCGAGCCGAAAAAGGTGTTCATCAACATCGGCACAAATGACATCAGCCGCCCGGAATATAAGCGCGAGCGCCTGATGAGCCAGTACAGAAAAATTCTGATGCAAATTCAGGCGCGTCTGCCCGAGACGAAAATTTACGTGATGAGCTATTACCCCGTGAACCGCGAGCTGCCCGGCGCAGACCCGGAAGCGGTGAAGGCGCAGTTCGGCGCGCGCACGAATGCGGAGCTGGAAGAAGTGAACGCCGAAGTGGAAAAAATGGCAGAGGAGCTCGGCTGCGCATACATCAATGTGTTCGACTGTCTGCTGGATGAAAAGGGCAATTTGAAAGCGGAATACACCATTGAGGGTATGCACATGTACGCAAACGGCTACGCGGTGGTGCTCGAAAAGCTGATGCCGTATCTGCTGGAGGAATGAACCCTTTAGAGGAGGTTATTTTGTATGATCAACGGTATTGAAAAGAAGAACATTTCCGTAAAAGAACTGAAAAAAGACGGGCGGTACTTAAACGCCGCGCTGTACACGCCGAAGACGGAGCCGGGCAAAACGTACCCGCTGGTTCTGTTTTTGCACGGCGCGGGCGAGCGCGGGGACGATTTAAATTTGGTGCTCGATTTCACGCCGGGCGCGGACACATTTATGACGGACGCGTGGCAGGCGGAGCACCCGTGCTTTGTCCTTGCGCCGCAGTGCCCGGAAGAACAGTGCTGGGTGCCGTATGTTGATTTACTGGCGCAATCGCTGCTCGAGATGGCGGCGCAGTACCCCGTGGACATCTGCCGCTTGTACGTGACGGGTGTTTCCATGGGCGGCGCGGGCACGTGGGAGCTGCTCACGCGCTACCCGCATAAGATCGCGGCGGCCATGCCGATTTGCGGCTATGCGGAGCCGTTTAAGCTACGCGCGGCAAAAGATGTGCCTGTGTGGGCGTTCCATGCCGAAGACGACCCCGTGGTGCCGGTGACGGGCTATTATCACTCGCCGCACGGCGCGGTGGGTGTGGGCTCGCGTATGGCGATGTCCTCGCTGCGCTCCTCCGGCAACCGTGACGCGCACTACACGGAGTATCCCGCGGGCGAAATGGAAAACGTGTACCACACGCACCCGCACGGTTCTTGGACGGCGGCGTACCAAAACAAAGAAGCGCTGGAGTGGATGTTCGGCAAAACGCGCTTTGACCGCTATGAAATCGAGTTCATCTGCCCGGGTGTGTTCTATATGGAGGACTACAACAACGACTCCATGTACCTTGTGGAGGGCAAAGAAAAGGCGCTGCTTATCGATACCGGCCTTGGTGGCGGCAACGTGAGGAAAATGGCGGAGAGCCTGACATCACTGCCCGTGGAGCTTGCCGTGACGCACGCGCACATTGACCATCTCCTGAGCGGCGATGTGTTCGAAAAATACTACATGAGCAAAAAAGACGTGCCGCTGCTGCCGCGTTTAAACGACGGTACGGGCAAGAATTTTACGGAAAAGGATGTTATCGACATCAAAGACGGCGACGTCATCGACCTTGGCGGCGGTGTGAAAATTGAAGTTGCCGAGGTGGAGGGGCACACGCCGGGCAGCGTCGTGTTCATCGACCGCGCGCATAAGTGCATGTTTACCGGAGACGCATTCGGCCTTTGGATGCAGGTGCCGCTTGCACGACCGATTTCGGAGTATAAAGCCGCGGTGCTGCGTCTGAAAGAAAAATTGCAGAAGCCCGGCTATACGGAGCTTGCGTTCCTCGGCGGCCACAGGCGGCAGGAGGGCGGCGAGGATCCGCAGGACAAATATGTGCCGAACAGCTATGAGAAGATTGACGACATGCTGACGCTGTGCGACCTCATTTTGGAAAAGAAAATCGAAGCGAAGCCGTTCCCGATGAATTTCGGCGAGCCGGCATTTATCTCCACCTATAAAACCGCGTACATGGTGTTTATGGAATCGGTAAGAAAATAAAAGAATAGACAAAACCGCGCCCTCAGGAGTTTTCCGGGAGCGCGGCTTTGCTTATAAAAAATCCGCACGGTCTGAGCGTTTAACAGGGGCCGGTGCGGATTTACTCGTAATTGGATTGATTGGTTTAAAACTGGATCATCGCAAATATGGATGCGCCGACGACGGTTAAAAGGCCGCACACGGCGATGGAGAGGCCACTCATGGCTTCTTCAATCTCGCCGAACTCACGCGCACGGGAGGTGCCCATGGCGTGCGCACCGGTGCCGCAGGACACGCCGATGGCGACCGGGTGCTTGATGCGGAACAGTTTGAAGATGGCGGCCGCCGCGACGTTGCCGAAGAGACCCGTCACGATGATGGACGCGACGGTGACGGACACCATGCCGCCGAGCTCTTCCGAAAGACCCATGCCGATGGCAGTGGTGATGGACTTCGGCAGCAGTGTGACATACTGGGTGTGGTCAAGCCCGAATGCCATGCTCAAAACAAGTACGCCGCCGAGGCACGCGAACATGCCGGCCAAAATGCCGCCGATGATGGCGACCGGGTACTTTTTGAGGTACACGAGCTTTTCATACAACGGGATGGCAAGGCAGACGGTGGTGGGTGTGAGCATGTTCTGGAAGAAAATGGCACCCGTGCCGTCGTATGTGCCGTCGGCTTTCGGCTTGCCATACAGGTAGACGTTGTAATCGATGCCGCTGACGAGCATGAAGATGATGAGAATCACGCAGGAGACGAGCAGCGGGTTCAAAATGGACGACTTAAAGCGCTTTTGAATGGCGCAGGCGAGCACATAGGCGACGCCGGTGATGAAGATGCCGAAAAACGAGGTATTCGACGCAATATCATTTAACATCGGTTTGTTCCTCCTTTTCGCATGCTTCAAGCGCTTCTGCGCGCTCTTCCTTTTCTTCTTTGGTCTGTAAACGGATGAGTCCCTGTGTGGTCAGGCCGGAGACCGCCATGGTGAGGACGGTAGTCGCGAGGGAGATGACAACGATGGGAATGAGAATGTCTTTGTAGCTGTCATAGCTCGTAATGAGACCGACAGTGGGACCGACGAACATGACGGGCATGAGGCCGATGAGCCAATCGGCCGTGGCTTTTACGTGGTCAAGCCTTATGATATGTGTGACGAGCAGGAGCAGCATGAGCAAAAGACCGTAGATGCTGCTCGGCACGGGCAGGGGAATGAGGTAGTGCAGCAGTTCACCGATAAACGAGACCGTTGCAATCAGGGAAATTTCGGAAAAGTGCTTCACGCGGTGACGGCCTCCTTTGCTTCTTTCTTTTCGGAAGCAGGCTCGGCTTCTTCAGGCAGCGGCTTTGCGGCGAACATACTGGCAACGATAGGCCCGATGATCTGGTGGACGACCGTTGCGATGACGCAGGGCAGGATGGCCATGGTATCCGGGAACGCGGTCTTTGCGAGCGTGCAGGAAAGGCCGGAGTTCTGCAGACCAACCTCAAGCGACAGCGTGCGGACCTTCTTTTCGTTAAAGCGGAACACCTTGGCGGTGACGTAGCCCGCGAGCAGGCCGAGCACATGGTGCAGCGCAACGGCGAGCACGGTAACGAGCACGACGGTGACGCCGTGGGTTGTGAACTGGTCGCGGTTCGGGCCGACACACAGACCCTCCACGAGGATGATGCAGGCGGTGGAAGCCTTGACAAGGAAATCTTTAAGGCCGTTTACGCGGTCGCCGAGCGCGGTGTGTACCGCGATACCGAGAAGGATCGGCAGCAGGACGACGAGCACGATGCTGATGAACATGTTCCAGAAGTTGACGTCAATCCACTGACCGGCGAGCACGAGCGTGAGGGACGGGGTGAGCACCGGCGCAAGCAATGTGGTGCACATGGTGATGGTGATGGAGAGCGCCACGTCACCCTTTGCAAGGAACGTCATGACGTTTGATGCGGTGCCGCCGGGCACGCAGCCGAGCAGAACGAGGCCGACGGCAATCTGTGCGCGGACGGTGGGGTCACCCACACCCGTGAGGGACAGCAGCGATGCGACAAGCCAGCCGAAGCCTGCCATGAAGACGTACTGGCTGCAAATGCCGATAAGCACATCGGTCGGCTTTTTGAAGATGTACTTGAAGTCGTCGGCTTTAAGCGTCATGCCCATGCCGAACATGATGACGCACAGGAGCATGTTGACGAAGCCGAAGCTCGGGAAGTTTTCTTTCAGGAACGGGATGCCGGAAAGGTCAATCGAGATGTTCTGGCCCATCCACACAAACGGCTGCGGAACAAGCAGGGAGAAGACGACCATGGGAACCGTCAAACACAGGAGCACATTTTTGGAGAAGAAAGTTTTGAATTTCTGTAATGCGGACATAGGAAATTACCCCTTTTTGAGCGTAAAACAGGCGGCAGAGACGAACTCGTGCCGCCCTGTTTCGTTTTTCTTACCTTTTATAGGATTCTTAAATCATTTCTTTGCGGCTTTGAAAGCACGACCCTTGGCGTTTTCGCGGCGCATGGACTCGAGGAAGTTCTCACGCGTAACGCCCTGCGGCATGTGCGCCCACTCGGTCGTCTGCATGAATTTATCCGCCATTTTGTCGAACTCGGATTCCTGGATTTCCACGTCGTCGAAGCAAACCGGCAGGCCGATGGAATCGTTGAACTGCATCAGGCGGTCTTCTTCCTCGAACTGGCCGGCATGCTCCAAGAGGCACAGCACGCCGAGCGAAACGACCTCGCCGTGCAGGTGATGGTGGCCGTGCTCTGTGACGGTGGAGCCGTAGTAGACACAGTGGGCGAGCGTGGAGTTGTAATAATAATCATTTACGGTGGTCATCATGTTGGAGACGATGCCGGTGGAAACGATGATATCGAGCGTGACCTGGTCGAGCGCGAAGGATGCCGTTTTGTTGCGGATGGAAGCGAGCGCCTCTTTGCCGTACTGCACGAGCGGATCGGTGCAGACGCGGCTGACCTGACGGCCCATGAGCGGGGTGTGGGCGAGCGTGTCGTCTTTCGATGAGAAGATGGCTTCACACTCCTTGCTCAGCGCGTCGCCGATGCCGGCCCAAAAGAGCTGCTCCGGGGAATCTGCAATGACGGCGGAGTTGATGAAGCAGTGGTTTGCGAGCTTCGGGTAATAATACTCGCGGAAGGAGCCGTCTGTATTATAGATTACGGAGATGGCGGTGACGGAAGCGCAGTTCGACGCAACGGTCGGGAAGGTAAAGAGCGGCTTATCAAGCTTATCGGCGACATACTTGCCGGTATCGCAGGCGCGGCCGCCGCCCATGGCAAAGATCATGTCGGCTTTCTGCACGAGCGGGTTTGCGATAAGCGCATCGCCGTTTTCGTAGGTGGAATCGCCGCCGTAGGGGAGGAAGCCCAAAAGCTCGACGTCGGAGCCTTCTACGCCTTTAAGCAGAGCCGGTTTTGCTTTTTCCATAGCGGTCTCGCCGCCGAGGACAACAGCCGTTTTGCCGAAGAAGCGCGTGACATACGGCACCTCGTTGTAGCAATCCGGGCCGATGGAATAGCTCGGCAGATGTACGCTGTAATTGACATTGTAGTTTTCCATGATAAACGCTCCTTTGGATCTCCTTTTGAGATCGCTTAAATAAATTGAAATAAGAAAATGAAATAAAAAACGCTTTACTGGAAGTTAGGGTGTGGAACAGTGGAGTAAAGAAGCAGTACCACGCGAAGACAGTGCACAAGATGCGTAAACAGATTTTTCGTCAGGGCGTACAGAAATTCCGCAGGCAGGCTGGCGCCTGTCAAGGGATTTATGTGCGGAATGGCGGAAAATATGCAAGCATATTGTGTGCTGAGCCGTCAGGCGTTCTTTGCGCGGTACTGCTTCAAAATAAAAAAATCCTGAAAGTCTCTTTAAGACCTTCAGGACGTGTAAATCACGCGGTACCACCTGAATTCAGGGCGTTTGCCCTGCACTTAACGGAATCCAGCAATTCCTTCTTCTGTAACGGGAAGAACCCGTCAGCCTCTACTCGTTCTCTTTGGAAGCTGCCGCTCCGGAGGGATGATCACACGGGGTTGCCTGCGGCGCTTTCACCACCCGCCGCTCGCTTTGAGGAAGATGCCGTGCGCTTGTCTCCATCAACGCTTTGTGACTATTATTTTATACGTCTTCCGGCAAAAAAACAAGCATCATAATTTGAAAGATGTTTAAACCGAAATTGCATTTATTTGTGGATTTCATCAAAAAGCACTTTGAATTTACAAGTTGCATCGCTGCTTCTTGCTTATTTGGGCTGGCAGGTATGCAAATTTTCTGCCGCGGCACGGTTTATGCCAAAGGGCAAAAGGCGACACTTTCATGTACATAACACAGTTTGGCCCCGAACAGACGCGTTATGCGGCTTTGAACCGAAAAATTTGCGCAGTCTGCACAAAGGCGTTTGCTACAACTAACTTTGTGTTTGACTAAACGCCGAAAATGGGGCTGAGCGCGTCTTTTTGGGGCAAAAAGTGTTGACAAATTTTGAATGGGGCGGTATGATTAGTGACGGTTAGAGCGATCTAACCTATTTTACAGCATCTGGGTTAGCAAAAACTAATTTGTGCAGCCTAACCGTGCCGTCTCGGCGCGGAGAATTTTCAGGAAAGAGGGAAAAACTGTGATGCCGTTGTCATTTGCCACAGAGGGCGAAGAAAACATCATCAAGCAGGTAGGCGGAAAAGCGGAAGTCCGTGCTCACCTCGAAAACCTCGGCTTTGTAGCCGGCGCCGCCGTGAAGGTCATCACCTCCATGGGCGGAAATATCATTGTTAACATTAAGGACTCTCGTGTAGCAATCAGCCGCGAGATGGCCGCTAAGATCATGATATAAGGAGGAAGAACCAATGAAGACACTGAAAGAAGTCAAGATCGGCGAGACCTGCAAGGTTGTTCGTCTGCATGGCGAGGGTGCCGTAAAGCGCCGCATCATGGACATGGGCATCACGAAGGGCGTGGACGTTTTCGTCCGCAAGGTTGCGCCGCTCGGCGACCCGGTGGAAGTAACGGTTCGCGGCTATGAGCTTTCCTTGCGCAAAGCGGATGCCGAGATGATCGAGGTCGAGTAAGGCACCACCAAACAGGGCACGCCTGACGGCTTGGTACTCGATCTGCTTGCATATTTTCCGCCATGCCGGACGTAAATCCCTTGACAGGCGTCAGCCTGTCTGCGGGCTTTCCGTACAGCCTGACGAAAAATCTGACGGCGCATCTCGCGCACCATCCCCGTTTGCTGCTGCCTTTGTCAGTTTAATGTGTTAATTTTTGCTCGAAGGTTAGCAAATCCTAACCTTTGGGTTTAATCTTATCGGAAGGATATGAGTAACAGATGAAGATCAAAATTGCCCTTGCCGGCAACCCGAACTGCGGTAAAACAACGCTGTTCAACGCGCTGACCGGCTCCAACCAGTTCGTCGGCAACTGGCCGGGCGTTACGGTCGAGAAGAAGGAAGGCAAGCTGAAGAAGCACGACGACGTTGTGATCACGGACTTGCCGGGTATCTACTCCCTTTCTCCGTACACGCTGGAAGAAGTTGTTGCACGTAACTACCTCATTCAGGAGAGACCTGAAGCCATCCTTAATATTATCGATGGTACGAACCTTGAGCGCAACCTCTACCTGACCACCCAGCTCGTTGAGCTCGGTATTCCGGTCGTTGTTGCGGTCAACATGATGGACGTCGTAAATAAGAACGGCGACAAGATCGACACCAACGCACTGGGCAAGGCGCTCGGCTGCAAGGTCGTTGAGATTTCCGCTTTGAAGGGCACCGGCATTGAGGAAGCAGCAGAAGCCGCTATCCATGCAGCCCAGAACACGAAGACGGTCCCGCAGCACAGCTTCAGCGGTGTGGTTGAGCACGCGATTGCACACATTGAAGAGGTTGCCGTACATACCCTCCCCGAGGAGCAGCAGCGCTTCTTCGCAATTAAGATCTTTGAGCGCGACGAGAAAATCATTGAGCAGCTGGGCCTTACGCAGGACAATCGCAAGCACATTGAAACGGACATTGAAGCAGCTGAAAAAGAGCTTGATGACGACGCGGAAAGCATCATCACGAACGAGCGCTATGTTTACATTGCTTCCATCATCAAGCAGTGCTACAAGAAAAAGAACAACGGCGGTCTTACCGTTTCCGATAAGATCGATAAGGTCGTAACGAACCGTATTCTGGCTCTGCCGATCTTTGCAGTTGTTATGTTTATTGTTTACTACATTTCCGTTACGACGGTCGGTACGGTTGCGACAGACTGGGCGAACGACGGTGTGTTCGGCGACGGTTGGCATCTGTTCGGCATCGGCGCAGGCGAGTACGAAGACGTTTCCGGCGAGTTCGGCGATGCGGCAAATGTCATCGACGCATTCGTAACGGCTGAAGGTGCGGACGACGTTGCAGACGCCATCGACACCGAGAGCGACACGTTTGACGCGGCAGCGGCGGCTTCTGCGCTGGATACGTTTGCAGCTTCCGTTTCTGACGATGCAACAGCGGATTACACCCTCGTGGATGAAGAAACGCTGGCGGAAGAGGATGTCACCTACACAGGCGCAGAGCTCAAGGAAGCGGTTGCGACCTATGCGTCCTACGGCTGCGAAGAGCCGGATCCGGCCGATTACGGCGTTTGGGTTCCGGGCTTGCCGGGCATCATCGAAAGCGGTCTGGACGCTGTAAATTGCGCAGACTGGCTGAAGGGCCTCATCCTTGACGGTATCGTAGCCGGTGTTGGCGCAGTTCTCGGCTTCGTTCCGCAGATGCTCGTTCTGTTCATCTTCCTTGCATTCCTCGAGTCTTGCGGTTACATGGCGCGTATCGCGTTCGTTATGGACCGTATCTTCCGTAAGTTCGGCCTTTCCGGTAAGTCCTTCATTCCGATCCTCATCGGTACGGGCTGCGGCGTGCCGGGCATCATGGCTTCCCGTACGATTGAAAACGAGCGTGACCGCCGTATGACCATCATGACGACCACGTTCATCCCCTGCGGCGCCAAGCTTCCGTTCATCGCAATGATCGCGGGTGCTATCTTCGGCGGCGCACCGTGGGTTGCTCCGAGCGCATATTTCCTCGGCATTGTAGCGATTATCTGCTCCGGTATCATTCTGAAGAAGACGAAGATGTTTGCGGGCGATCCGGCTCCGTTCGTTATGGAGCTGCCGGCTTACCACTGGCCGACCGTCAGCAATGTGCTCCGCTCTATGTGGGAGCGCGGCTGGTCCTTCATTAAGAAGGCAGGCACCATCATCCTTCTGTCTACCATCATTGTTTGGTTCACCACCTATTTCGGTGTTGTCGACGGCGCGTTCAGAATGCTCACCGAAGACGAGATCAGCAACAGCATTCTTGCTACCATCGGCAACGCGATTGCTTGGATCTTTGCACCGCTTGGCTGGGGCAACTGGCAGGCCGCTGTGGCTTCCATCACCGGTCTTGTTGCGAAGGAGAACATTGTCGGTACGCTTGGTATCCTCTATGGCGGCGGTGACGGCACGGTTTACAGCAACATGGCTTCCCACTTCACGGTAGTCAGTGGCTATGCGTTCCTTGCGTTCAACCTCCTGTGCGCACCTTGCTTTGCGGCAATCGGTGCAATCAAGCGTGAGATGAACAACGCAAAGTGGACCTGGTTCGCAATCGGTTATCAGTGCGGCTTTGCTTATCTTGTAGCGTTCGTCATCAACCAGCTCGGCAGCATTGCACTCGGCACGGCGAATGTCTTCGGCATCATCGTTTCCATCGTGCTCATCGTGCTCTTTATCTTCCTGCTGGTTCGCCCGTATAAGGAGAGCACCACGCTGTCCAACAGAGCCGTTAAGGTTAAGTAATCTTACTCCGTAATTTAAATTCGCAAATTCAGGAATTATCCAAGCCGAAAGGAGAGATCGTTATGCTGACTTGGCTTTCGCAAAACATAGGAACGATAATCGTGTTACTGGTCGTTGTTCTCATCGTCGCTGCGATCGTAAAATCGATGAGGCGGGATAAGAAAAACGGCAAGTCCTCCTGCGGCGGCAACTGCGCGGCTTGCCGCGGCGGCTGTATGCACGCACAGAAGTAAAGACCGCGAGGCCTCCGTTAACCATAAACATGGAGGCAGCACCGATAGGCGTTCTTTGTTCGGTGTTGCCTCTACCTCCTGAAAGGCGGGCACAACTTGGAAACAGGTTGTGCCCGTTTTGCGTATTGTAAGAAACTTTTCAGTTGAATTCCCGGTTTTGCGTGCTATAATGAAAATGCAGAGATATGCGCTGCATTCGGTTTGTTTTACAAAAGACGGGAGGCCTTTTTAGTGGAGAATAAAAGAAGCGTCACCGTAGTGGCGGCGCTTGTGCGTGAGGGAAATAAATTTCTCATCGGGCAGCGGCCGGAAGGCAAAGCCCGCGCAGGCATGTGGGAATTCATCGGCGGCAAAACGGAGCCGAATGAAACGAACGAGGAAGCCCTCATCCGCGAGTGCAGGGAAGAGATCGGCGTTACGGTAGAAGTGGGCACGCTTTTTATGGACGTACTGCATGACTACCCGGATCTGTTCGTACACCTGTTTGTCTATAACGCGAAGATCACAGAGGGCGAGCCGCAGCGGCTTGAGCATCAGGATTTTCGCTGGATCACGCCCGGGGAGATCGACAACGTTGTGTTCTGTCCCGCAGATGTGGATGTGCTCGCGAAGATCAAGGCGGAGTTTCCTGCCGGGGGAGCAAACTGATGCGCCCCACTTTGCGCACGCTGTTTTTGCACGGCGGTGATATTTTGAAATCTCCGGGTATGCAGATTGCAAAAGAGAACATGCAGCACGGGTCTGTGAGCGTGTTTGAGCACTCCGTGTGCGTGGCGCTTGTGTGCCTGTGGCTCGTGCACCGACTGCACCTAAAAGTGAACCAGCGCGCTCTTGTGCGCGGCGCTTTGCTGCACGATTATTTCCTCTACGATTGGCACACGCCCGATCCCGCGCACAGGCTGCACGGGTTTCGACACGCCGGAACGGCTCTGCGCAATGCCGACCGCGACTTTGAGCTGAATGACACGGAGCGCGACATGATCAAAAAGCACATGTTTCCGTTAAATCCCGCCCCGCCGCGGTTCAAAGAAACGGCTGTTTTGTGCCTTGCCGATAAATACTGCGCGCTGCGCGAGACCGTTTTGCAGCGGAAAAAAGCGAATAAGCGAAAATAGCAAAAGCTCCCGCGGAGAAAATTTGCGGGAGCTTTTTGTATGATTGGTTTTGGGTTGAGCTTCGGAATATTTCGCTTGGTTAATCAAAAAGCACGCGAGAGAACGTCTATCTGTGTGATGATATCGCGCAGGCGGTCTCCGGCAACGATGTATTCCAGCGCGTCGTCCGGCGTATCAAAGTATTGTTCGGTATCCGGCTGGTTCCAGAGATAGGCCATGATCCGATGCTCCGGTTTCGGTTGGCAGCCGCTCATTCCGAAATGAACGCCTTTCCATTCGAATTCAATTTCATCTCCGCGCCCTATGCAGTCCTTGAATTCCTCAATAGATTCAAAACGATCGTCTTCCAGAGTGTTGCAAGCAGGAAAAATAGTGTCCATATCGTTACCTCCATATTGTTTGAATTCGGGGACATTTCCGTCCCAATAATTTTTAGTGTCGCCTCAATGAAAATGGTTGTGTTCCCAGACTAGTTCGTGGTCGTGCGGTATGGAATGGTGGCGTGGGTAACCGTGATCCGAAAAATGTTGTTCTGAAACCGCTTTGCCATCTTCACCGATTTTGGTAAGTCGAAGATTTCCATTTTTGTCTTTGGTAGTTTTAATTTCTCCCGGTTTACCTATAAATCTTTCGTCGTCCGGTTTCTTAGGTTTCCATTCGCCGCCATAAGCACTGCCCATGCCTTTTTCTTCTTGCTGGGGGAATACATAACCTCTTTTTATCAGTATAGCACGGCTTTTGACAGGAGACAACTGTCCTGTGAGATATTTTGCATATTTTGAAGACTTGCTATGGTTTTAATATTTCCAAGAAGAAAGTTCATAATCTACAAAAATGATGTTGCCTTCCATTTCAGGAAATGGGGTATTGTAACAAATAATCCGTTCGGGTTCGATTTGCCGAAGCATTTCGCGATAACCTTTTAGGAAAAAGTCTTTTTGATCGGCGTGATTGCCATGCTCAGAAACCATGTAAGTGGATACCGCCACAACACGCCCCTTTGGAATGCCCTTGAAACAGAAATCAAAGGTATTTTCGTCTCCCCAACTTACGGTTGGAATAACCCGAATTCCTTTTGAAGCAAAATATGCGCCGCACCAGCGGTTTCTAAAAGTGTTATAAAGCTGCATTGAAGGGTTCATCTCTCTATAGATACTGAAATCTGGAGATAGAACGGCTCTGTAGCGTTTCAGTTTTTCTATATCATAGTCCGGTTTTTTCCATATCCGTTCAAATTTATAATCATATAAAAAGAAATGAACCATGCGGTTTAAGTGATGCTCATCTCTGATGTTGGTGCGGTCAAAGCCGATTAACAGCAGATTTTGAAAGTCTTTATCCCCGAAATTTCCTTTGGGAATAATAGGAATCTTAAATTTGTCTTTGCCATGAAACTGGTTTCTTAGCATGATTTGACTTGTGCGATATTCTCGATTCTCTTCAGTCATTTTTACATCTCCTCTATAAGTAAAATGAAGTCTTTCTACCTATAGAGGAAAACACGGCAAAAGTTTCCCTGAAAAAGGAAATTTTCGCTGCATTTTCTGCAAAAAATATTTTGATGAATAGTTTTAGAAACGAAACGGCATTCACTAACGATTTTGGAAAAGAAGAAGCTTTGAAATGTGCAAAAGCTTTTTTCAAAAGAAAAAACCACGAATCAAAAAGACTCGTGATTTTTGGAGCGGGCGAAGGGAATCGAACCCTCGTATTCAGCTTGGGAAGCTGATGTTCTGCCATTAAACTACGCCCGCGTATTCATTTTGCTGTATTATCTATTCTAATATAAATTGAGGAAAAAATCAAGAGGGAAGTTCGTTTTGGGACATTTTTTGTTTTGAAGCAAACGGTTTCACACACGATACAAATTCCGCAGAGGAATTTCGGCAAAGTTTTCTCTTGAAAAATGCGATGATTTTCGGTATGATTATATAGAGTTGTTCGTACAAGTGATACGAGTGACGGAATGAGAAAATCACACAAACGGCGGGTTTGCCGTGAAAGGACGGGTATATATGGAACGCAACGAGACTGCCGCGCTGATCCGCGGGGGCGAAGCGGTATTCGGTTTGGAGCTTGGCTCTACGCGCATTAAGGCGGTGCTCATCGGGCCGCACGGCGAGGTATTGGCTTCCGGCAGCTATGACTGGGAAAACCGCTTGGAGCAAGGTGTGTGGACGTACCACATGGACGACGTTTGGCACGGCATTCAGGAGAGCTACAAGAACCTTGCGGCATCAGTAGAGGAGAAATACGGCGAGAAGATCACGCATTTGAAGGCGCTGGGGTTTTCCGCAATGATGCACGGCTATTTGGCGTTTGACCGCGAGGGCGAGCTGCTTGTGCCGTTCCGCACATGGCGCAATACCATGACGGAGGAGGCCGCTGCTGACCTTACGTCGCGCTTTGGCTTTAACATTCCGCAGCGCTGGAGCATTGCGCATCTGCACCAGGCAATATTAAACAACGAGCCGCATGTGAAGGACATTGCGTTCATCACGACGCTTGCGGGCTATGTGCACTGGAAGCTGACGGGTGAGAAGGTGCTCGGCATCGGCGATGCCTCCGGCATGTTCCCCATTGACAGCGAGCACAACGTGTACGATTCCGGCATGATGGACACGTTTGATATTCTGCACAAGGAGCACAACCTGCCGTGGCGGCTGCGCGACATTCTGCCGCAGATTCGCCTTGCGGGCGAGGACGCGGGCGAGCTGACCGACGCGGGTGCGCTTTTGCTTGACCCCACCGGCACCTTAAAGCCCGGTGCGCCGTTGTGCCCGCCGGAAGGTGACGCCGGCACGGGCATGACGGCAACGAACAGCGTCCGTGTGCGCACGGGCAATATCTCCGCAGGCACGTCTGTTTTTGCGATGATCGTGCTCGAAAAGGCACTTTCTAAAGTACACACGGAGATCGACATGGTGACGACGCCGACCGGCAAGCCCGTTGCGATGGTGCATTGCAACAACTGCACGTCCGACATCAACGCGTGGGCGGGGCTGTTTAAGTCGTTTGCGGAGCTCATCGGCGCGAAGTGCTCCATGCCGCAGGCGCTTGATACGATGTTCTTTGAGGCTTTAAAGGGCGACGCCGATTGCGGCGGGCTCGTTTCGTGCAACTACTTCTCCGGCGAGCCGATCACCGGCATGGAGGAGGGCAGACCGCTGTTTATGCGCCTGCCGGACAGCGCGTTTACGTTCCAGAACTTTGCGCGCACGCAGCTTTACTCCGCGATGGCGACATTGAAAATCGGCATGGATATTCTGATCGAAAAGGAGCACGCGGAGGTTGATTCGCTGCTTGGCCACGGCGGGTTCTTCAAGGCGAAGGGCGTGGGCCAAAAGCTGATGGCAGGTGCGCTGCATACGCCGGTCTCCGTGATGGAAACGGCGGGCGAGGGCGGCCCGTGGGGCATGGCGCTGCTGGCTTCTTACCTTGTGAACGCAGAGGACGGCGAAACGCTGGAGGATTACCTCGATAAGAACATTTTCGCCGAGGCAAAGAGCGAGACCGCAGAGCCGGATGAAACCGACATGCAGGGCTTTGATAAGTTCCTGGAGCGCTATAAGGCAACATTGCCGGTGGAGAAATCCGCAGTGGAAACGCTGAAATAAAACAGAAACGGGGAGCCGCGCAAGGTACACGCACGGCTCCCCGTTTCATTCTATATTATTCTGCGTCAAAGGACGGTAGGCTTATTCGATCTCAATGTGGCGCGCGCTGTCCGGCAGGGCCTTCTTCGGCATTTCAAGCTTCAAAACGCCGTTGTCGTAGGTCGCCTTCATGTGGTCGGCGTCTACACTGCTCAGGTCAAACTGACGGCTGTACGAGCCAAAGGAGCGCTCGCAGCGGACGTAGTTGTTCTTGTCGTCCTTTTCTTCCTGCTCTGCCTTGCGCTCGGCGTGAATGGTCAGCGTGTCGCCGTTGACATCGAGATGGATGTCCTTCTTGTCAAAGCCCGGCAGGTCGGCCTCCAGCGTGTAGCTGTCGCCGTTATCCTTGATGTCGGTCTTGAACGATGCGAGCGCGCTGTGGTCGAACCAGCTGCCGAACGGATCGTTAAAGAAATTGCGTTCAAACGCGTCCATTTCACGGAACGGGTTGTAAGCACTCAGGTTGTTTCTTCTATCATTATTGTTACGATACGGTCTCATGTCAAACATAAGTCATTCTCCTCTTTGTTGTGATGTTTTCGTCTTAAAAGCTGCATGTTTTCACGTTTATCGTGTTCACTTTATGTTCCAAGGGAACCACCTCTTTGTATTCATCTTTTCTTTTCGATTATCAGTATAGTGGTACTTTTCGTTTTTTGTGTTATGCGTTTTTTACGAAATTGTTAAACCTGCACTTTTTTCTTTTGAAAAAACATTGCATGGAAAATAACGCTGTGCTATACTGAAAAAAACGGGATGCCTTTGCGCAGAAAAAGCTGCACCGTGTGGAGGCGTACTGCCACCCGGATAATGTGAATTCCTGGCACTTACTGGAGCGCCTCGGCTTCAAACGCGAAGCGCACCTGCGCCGCGACATCTGGTTCAGAAAAGACGAAACCGGGCGCCGATTTGGCAGGATACGTACATTTTGTGTGCGGTATGTCGTTTTACTTTGGCAGTATTCAGACGGCGGAGAACGCGGAGGACGTGCAGGGCGCGAACATGGGCGTTTTGGAAGTCGTCATCACGGCAGCGATGATTTTACTGGCAACGGGATTATCTGTGATTTTAGTCAACCGAAAGTTCAAGCAGGAGTCAATAGAGCTTTTGAACAGAAAAAGTGATTAAAGTTCACGACTTATTGACAGTGTGTTCGATGGTTTCTATACTGAAAGCGGTATAAAAAACGATTTACGGGAGGTGCACTATAAAGAATCACAGAAGGTACATTTAAAACGGGTAGAGCATGGTTTGGTTTAAACTCAGAAAAGGAGAGAGTGTGATGAATGAAAAAATCTCAGAAAATACGTATACACTGCATAATCAGGTGGAGATCCCCTGTGTAGGCTTTGGCACCTGGCAGGTACCGGATGGAGAGACGGCGGCTAATGCTGTGATGCATGCCATTGAGGCAGGCTATACCCATATTGATACAGCTGTAGTATATCACAATGAAATCGGAGTCGGTGCAGGAATCCGGATGTCGGGGGCAGCGCGTGAAAAGCTGTTTGTTACAAGCAAGCTCTGGAATGATGTCCGGGGATATGATGAGACTTTGAAGGAATTTGGAAACTCTTTAAAAAGGCTGAATATGGATTATCTGGATCTGTTCCTGATTCATTGGCCTCGTCCCATTGCTTTTCGGGACAATTATGAGGAGGTAAACAGGGAGACATGGAGAGCCTTTGAGCATCTGTTAAACGAAGGATATGTGCGGGCAATCGGTGTCAGCAATTTCCTTCCGAAACATTTAAAAGCATTGTTAAAGAGCGCAGAGGTCGTTCCGATGATCGATCAGATTGAATTTCATCCTGGCTGGATGCAGCCTGAGACAGTATCATTTTGTGAAGAACATGGGATTTTAGTGGAGGCCTGGAGTCCTTTGGGCTCTGGAAAACTGCTGTCTGATCCGGCTCTTGTGGCTCTTGCCGAAAAGTATAACCGGTCAACTGCACAGATTTGTCTGCGCTGGTGTCTTCAGAAAGGGAAATTGCCACTTCCAAAATCGACAACACCTTCCCGCATCGAAGAAAATCTGCGTCTGTTTGATTTTCAGATATCAAAGGAAGACTCCGATTTGATTGATGGTCTGGCCTGTGTGGGCCGTACGGGATCGGATCCGGATAATGCAAAATTTTAAAGTGATTTTTACTATTTGGTGGAAAAAGGGGGTTGTCGGGAAATAGATAACCTCAAACAGGGCTCGATAGAGCTTTTGAACAGAAAAAGTGATTAAAGTTCACAACTTATTGACAGTGTGCTCGGCGGTTTCTATACTAAAAGCAATATAAAAATGATTTGCAGGAGGTGCACTATGAAGAAGCACGACTTTGGCGCGTGGTTTCTTCTGTGTGCGCTCCTGTTTCTTTTTGCACCGGGTGTTTCGGCCATGGCAGAAGAGACGAAGCCGCTGTTCGCATTCGCAGCACAGGAAGAAGAGGTGCGTCCCGGCGGATCGTTCGCCGTGACCTGCACGCCGGTGCGCGGGGACATTGGCGCGTTCGTGCTGTTTGCGGATTTTGACGCGGAAGCCATAGCCAATGCGAAGGCCGAGTTGCCGGAAAGTGTGAAATCGCGCCACGTGTATACCTCGCAGCAGGACGGACGTTTTGCGCTCGTTTACACGGCGAAGGACGGCGGTGCGCTCACGGAGCCGTTCACGCTGGTGTTCCGCACGGAGCGCGGTGCGGAGTTTGATGCGGTGACGGTCAGCTTTTCCGTGACCGATGCGGCGAACGCTGTGGGGCAAGAACTCATAGATACGGTGCAGACGACGGAAAAGACGTTTACTTACGTGAAAGAGCCGGAGATCGGCGCGGCACTGCTTTCGCTCATCCCGCCGACGGGCACGCTTTCCCCGAGCTTTGACCCGGAGAGGTTCCAATATTCGCTCTCGGTGCCGTTTTCCGTCACGTCACTCGTTTTCGACGCCCAGCCGGCAGAGGGCTGCGCTGTGCGCGTGAACCGCAAAAATCTCGGCGCGGGCGGCAGTACGGTCGATTTTGAATTCACCGTGACGTCCGAAAGTGGCGAAACGACAGTGTACACCGTGGCCGTCACGCGTGAGACAAAACCCGTGACGGCGGTGGCAGGAAAGACGGGCACGTCGTCCGCCGCAAAGGGAAAAGACGCGGCAAGCAGTGAAAAGCTTGCGGAAAGCGAAGTCGCCGAAGCCAATGTAGAAGAAGCACCGGCCGAAACAACCGTTGTGACAGGTGAAGCGCGCGACGCGGATCTGACCCGGACGGAAGCGGAGAAAAACGCCCGTGCGGTACAGACAGACCGTCTTGTTACGGCTGCCATCGTGCTGCTTGCGGTGGCATTTGGCTTTATGCTCGCCGTTTTGTGGCAGCGTGTTTCCGAAAAGAAGGGAGAAAAGTCCGGTCCGCGCCACGGCGCATGATGCACACGCTGCGCTCCGATTTCATACTATGAACTGCGAGCTTGTCTTGCAAGTATAGTTTGAAAGGAGACACAGCACATGGCAGATGAAAACACCATGCTGCGCGGCTGCCGCACCACCTGTACGCCGCTGCCCGAGGACCCTGTGCCCGGCATGGCCTACGTGCCGTTTCAGCAGTGGAGCGAAACCTACGAGCCGGCGCGCGCGTTCGATGACGGCACACTGTTCCCGGTTTTGAATAAACCGTTTTACGGAAGGCGGGGTGAGCCGCGGTGAACGAACAGCAGCGTTTAAGGCGGCACATTTCCGCCGTGCAGTTCGCGATGTGGGAGCTGCATTTGTATCTGGATTCGCATCCGTATTGCAAAGAAGCGGCGAAAAAGCTTGCTGCTTACCGCGAGGAATACGATAAGCTTACGGCCGAGTACGAAAAAGCGTACGGCCCCTTAAACGAGACTTCGCGCTCAACGAGCCGCTGGGCGTGGATCAGCGACCCGTGGCCGTGGGAAACGGAGGCGAACGAGTAATGTGGATTTATGAGAAGAAGCTGCAGTACCCTGTACGCATCAAAAACCCGAATCCCGCGCTCGCAAAGCTCATCATAAGCCAATACGGCGGCCCTCACGGAGAATTAGGCGCTTCCCTGCGCTACCTCAGCCAGCGCTACTCCATGCCCTACCCGGAGCTTCGGGCGATATTGACGGATATCGGTATCTCTGTTTCAGAAATGCCGCTTTTGGGGTCTAAAACGCCTTTTGAGGCCTTTGCGACGGCGTAACTCCACTTAATGGGGAGCAAATTCAGGTAAACATCGACGGTACCCTTACTTTGAACCACCATTTTTTCTAAAATCTGTGAATAAAACGCATCTTCATATTCCACACCGCTGACGATTTCATGAATGGCAGCGGTGATTTCTTTCATCACGCTTTCCTGCTGATCGGCGAGGAGGTGCTGCTGGTCTATGCCGCTGATCGTATCTTGCAGCTCGGAAATCTCCTTATCGCAGACTTCGCGTTTCGTGATGAATTCCTGCTTGGTGATTGCGCCGGATATGCACAGGTCAATCAGCTGCGTGCGCTTATCTTCGACGGATTGAATTTGCTCTTTGAGTTTTTCAATATGCGAATAGTTGATGTTTACGGAAAGCACGGATTGAATGACCGAAAGCAAATTTGCGGTGATTTTCTTTTCCTCTAATTGCAGACTGCGGGTTACGAGGTACATGATATGAACGGCATCTTCATTGCGGATGCTTGGATTTGAGCAGCCAAGCGGATTTCCGGCTTTATCGGTGTGCGGGCTGCCTTGTGTAGCGGACTTGTAGCATCGCCATGCTTTGTAGCGGGTTCCGTTATTTCGATTTTTATATCTTGCCACATAGCTGGAGCCGCAGCAGCCGCACTTGATTTTGCCGGAGAATGGATAACGGTTGCTGTGCTTGGCTTTACCTTCCTGCGTTAGAGATTTTTCATCTAAAATGCGGTTGGCTTTCTCGAAAAGCTCTCGGGAAACGATGGGTTCGTGGTGGTCTTTGATGATGACAAATTCTTCTTCGCCGCGGTTATATTTCTTTTCGTGAGAGAGAAAATCCGGCGTGAAAGTTTTCTTTTGTACGAGGTCGCCGCAATACTTTTCGTTGCGGATCACACGCAAAATGACGGTGTTGCTCCACTCTTTGACGCGCATAGGCGTGATACCTGCTTCGCGAAGCTCGCGTGCGATGACGTGTGTGCCCTTGTTTTCGTTTGCAAACTTATGGAAGATAAGCCGCACGATTTTGGCGCCGTCTTCATTGATGGTCATTTTGCCGTCTTTAACATCGTAACCCAACATACTTCTGCCGAACACAACGCCTTGTTCCATCTGGCGTTTTTGCCCCCACTTCACACGTTCGGACGTCTTACGACTTTCTTCCTGCGCAATAGAAGACATGATTGCCAAGCGAAGCTCTGCATCGCCGTCTAAGGTGTTGATGTTGTCGTTCATAAAAATCACGCCGACGCCGTGTTTTTTGAGGTCGCGCGTGTAATAGATGCTGTCGAGCGTATTTCTCGCAAAACGGGAAATTTCTTTTGTGATGATCAAATCGAAATCGCCCTCTTTGGCGCAGGCGATCATGCGCTTGAATTCGCTGCGCTTTTTGGTGTTGGTACCGGAGATGCCTTCGTCGGCAAAAATCTCATAAAGCTCCCAATCGGGGTTGCGCTCAATATACTGTCTGAAATAGCGCTGCTGGCTCTCAAAGGAATTTGCCTGATCTTCGTGGTCGGTGGAAACGCGGCAATAGGCAGCCACACGCTTTCGCACATCGACTATTTTTCGCTCTTGATTCATGCGTTCATATCGGTTCATATAAATCCTCCTTTTACAGTGAATGTTTCTGTGCCTATTATTATAGAAAGCGAAAATTGGTTTGTCGAATGTGCAAATTTGTTTTTACAGTTTGTTTCGGATGGCTTCCACAATCCCGCCCCCTGAAGTTGTTAATTTTCTCGATCACATTAGAGAATGCTGTTGGCAGTTAAATATTCGTGTAAAAATCGGTGAAATTTTCTTTCACAAGGAATGTTTCTGCTTTATGGTATTACAGATTTGATTTTTGCTTTCTCTTTTTCCCAGTTCGGCTAAACATTCTTGATATTGAGCGGGTGTCAGCAGATTTCGCTGTTTTAAGGAGAGAAGAATGCCTTTCTGCAAGTTCAGAAAGAAAGCGGCATGCTCCTTTTCATCCAATTTTGGAAGCGGTTCACCGATATAGATAAATTCTCTGTGCGCCAAATTACCACCTCGTGGTGCAAGTATATGGGAGCTTACTTGTACCGGATAACAAATAAAAACAAAGTCTTTATGTTTTCAGCATTTATCCCATAACCCGATACTGACAGCGAGGGCTTTATCGATTTTCTGAATATAGGAATACGGCAGTCTGCCTAATCGGGCTTGCAGACGCTGCTTATACACGACATTTTTCGGCGATTTATAAACGGAGTAAAGGTATTTGTTTACAGATTGTTTACATTTGGCGCGCTTATGGGATGGAAATTCAAAATTTGAAATATAAAGCTGCTTGACCTTTTGCCTTGCAAATTTTTTAAAACGAGAGCTGGCTGTTAAAGGAAAATTCAATAGATATTTGTAGAGTGTTCGGATTGATAAATGCTACTTCATGATGCTCTTTTGTCATTTAGTGTGATTTTGCTTGACTTAATTTGAAATTCTATTATTATTAAGTCAACTAAACGTTTAGAAATCATGTCTGGTAAAAACCGGTGATTGCTGTATAACCCTCTATGAATTTGCCTTTGTAGCTGAAAGGTGAGTTCACATATAGCATATAATTATATTTCACCAATTTAAAGGAGGAAAACCTATGAAACGCAAATTTGCCATTCTTTTGTCTGCCATGCTGCTCATGCAGGCGGTCTGCGGCTGCGGCGGCGCGGCGCCTTCGGCTACGTCTTCCGCTTCGGCTTCAACGGACAGCATCGCAAGCAAATCGAGCGAAAAAGCAGTGATCGTGACGGATGAGCAGGAATTTACGCACGAAAACGGCATAACGAGGCTCGCAAAAGAAATCTACGGAGATTTGAATGTTGAGTTTTTCGTCCTCTCCGAGGATACGCAGGAGCGCGAAACGCAGATCTCCTCCCTGCGCGTGGAGATCATGGCCGGCGGCGGGCCGGACGGCTATCTGCTTTCTTCCCCGACCTCAAACATGACTTTCAATGGTGAAGGTCACCCGGCCACGTTGTTTCCGGATGTGCAGCGCACCATGCAGGCCGGCGCTTTTCTGCCGCTTGACGATTATATAAAAGAAAGCGAATACCTCCGCTCCGAAGACCACTTTGCCCCTGTTTTCGATACCGGAAAAACCGACGAAGGACAGGTCGTGTTGCCTATCACGTACTACGCAAGCGTTTTTCTCCTCGATAAAGCACAGCTTGCCGACCCCGATTTCACCCCCAAAACATGGGACGAGCTTGTGAACTGTGAGGACACGGCCGTTCTGAAAGTTGTGCGCAACAATCTCTACACTTGGTGCGGCGCCGGAATTCCCCGCATTGCAGATTACGCCACCGAAAAAACAATTCTCACCGAGGAAAACCTCACCGCGCAGTTTGAAGATCTTCTTGCCATGCCTGCGTCGGAAAACTTTGACGAGGAGACCGCACTGATCCAAAGCGGATCCTATGCGCAGACCGATGAAGGCATGGCGTATTACGCACAGAATAAAGACACCGTGAACGCCCTTGCCATCCCGAACACCGAAGGCGGCGTGACCGCGTTTATTACCTCCTACGCAGCCATCAATCGCAACAGCCCAAAGGCCGATGAGGTGTTCCGCTTCTTCGAGCTGCTGTTCAGCGACGAAGCGCAAATCGACACGGAAACCGTGAACGATGCGCGCGGTACGCTTTTGATGCTCGGCAACCTAAACAGTTTCTTGACGCACAAAAACGCCTATCTGCAGCCCGAGCTGCTTGAAAGCGTGCAAAGCCGCATCAACGCTGTGCGGTTCTACTCCGTGATGGACTACACCATTTACGATACCGCCACGACCCTGACGTGGGAAGAAAACCCGGATTGCGCTGCCGCTGCGCACAGCGTGATGGAAGCGCTGCAAACCAGACTCTCTGAATAATGCGTTTTACAAAATTTATGCAAAACTCGTTTACTCGTTTATAAGATTAGAAAAGTATAGTAAATATAATTACAATCAAACGGCAAAACATGAGGAAAAAATCTTCATTCCCCGCATCTCATATCCCCATAACGTGAAAGAGGTGTCCGATATGAAACGTAAGCTATCTGTTCTTTTGGCAGTGCTGCTTTGCACGCTATCCCTCGCATCCTGCGGTGCGCCGCCCCCGCCTGCCGGCATTACGGAAAGTGATGATTCGGGCGGCAAAACCTCCGGCTCGTCCTCGTCCGGCGCAGTGGATAAAGACGCTCTGCGCGTCTGCGTGGACGTCGACTACCGCGGGCTCATGGTAGACGGCTTGACGCCCGAAAACGCGTTTTATAACCTGATGAACACCGTAAAAAGCCTCGGCGGGCCGGAAAACGTATCGTTTGAGTACCTCCCCCGCGAGGGCACAGAGCGCGAAACGGCGCTCGACCGCGTCCGCACCGAGATCATGTCCGGCGGCGGCCCGGATATGTTCATCATCGCCTGCAACGGCGGCATCGATTACATGGCAGCAGACGTCGAAGCGCTGTTCCGTGTGCCCGAAAAAGCGATGGAAGCCGGGCTTTTTCTGCCGCTCGATGACTACATCCAAAACGCGCAGTTCATGGAGTGGAATAAGCTGAACGAGACCGTCATGGCAGCCGGTCGCACCGAACAGGGTCAAATGCTGCTGCCGATGACCTACACCTTCCCGCTGACCATGTTCCGCGAATCGGACGTAACGCTCACCACCACAGCGGAAACCACATGGCAGGACATGCTGAACGACAAAACGAACGTGCTCACTGCTGCCGCTGACTGGATCCCCACGATGGAAGAGCAGGAAAATTTTGAAAACCAATGCGGCGGCCCGCTGCTCCCCTACATACTGGGCGACCTTGCCGATTACAGCAGTGAAAAGCTGCTCTTTACGGAAGACGAGCTTTTGCAGCGCATCACCGACGTTATAGAGTTGGATGTGCGCAATAAGAACGGCGAATTTGAAAATGTCCCGCCTTATTACCACTGGTTTGCATGCGGCGGCCTTACGGGCAGCGACTTTGCCGATCCGCATGTCAAGGTGCGCGACCAAGGCCCCATCACCATGGTGCCGCTCTATTCGGACGACGGCGGTATGACCGCAGCGGTCACGTCGTATGTCGCTATCAACCGCAGCACAAAGCACGCGGACGAAGCGTTCTTCCTCGCCGACCTTTTGCTGCGCAAAGAGACCCAGCTGTCCTCCGCGCTCTATTCCGAGTGGCTCGTATACAATGATTCCGTAGGCATCCCCGTTTATGCCGATGCCATGCAGGATACCAGCCCCGTAACGTGGCACGGCATGACCGATTGGCACATGAGCGCCGAAAACTACGAAAACTTCAGCGCCGCGCGCAGCCAGATCACCCGCGTTCGCTTCCAGGGCGGTTTGGAGGAAGCACTTGTAAATTGCTACTATGCGTGCAGCGATGCCCGCTACCAAGACCCCAATGCCGATCTCGCGCCCATCATTGCCGAATGGTACAAGACCATGGAGCAGTGGGTGCAGGAATAAAATAAAAGGCGGTGCCTTATGAGAAAAGCATTTCACGGATATATCCTGATCGCCCCGGTGATGATCGGCTGCCTTGTGTTCACGCTCATCCCGTTCGGCATTGTGCTGCGCTATTCGTTTACGCAGGGCTACGGCGCCGCCGGCATGTTCGTCGGCATGGAGCATTATACGAAGATGTTCCAAAACGACCTTTTCCGTCTGGCGTTTTTCAACACGATGAAGTTTTTAGCCATAGGGCTGCCGCTCATCATGCTGCTCTCCTATCTTTTGGCACTCCTCATGCAAAAGCAGGCGGGCAAGCATAAGCTCCTTAAATCTGTCTTTTTGTTTCCGTACATCATGCCCGTCGCAGGTACAGTCTTGCTCATCGATCTGCTTTTCGGCGAAAAGGGCGCTGTAAACGGCTTGTTTGCCGCGTTAAACCTGCCCATCGTCGAGTGGCTGAACGGCAAATACGCGTTCTGGGTCATGATCCTCATGTACCTCTGGAAAAACACGGGGTACAGCGTTATTCTGCTGCTCGCAGGGCTCGTCACCGTCCCCGCGGAGCAGTACGAATCCGCCGATCTCGACGGCGCTTCGGCGTTTCAGAAGTTCCGCTACATCACCACGCCGCAAATGTGGTATTCCGTGTTTTTCGCCCTGATTTTCTCCGTCATCAACGCATTTAAGTGCTTCCGCGAGATCTTTCTTAGCGGCGGCGAGCACCCCGTGGATGAGCTTTACATGCTCCAGCATTTCATCAACAACTGCTTCAGCAACCTCAATTACCAGAAGCTCTCCGTGGCTTCGGTCTTATTGTTGATCGTCATTATCGTATTCTTTGGCTTATTCTATGCGTTTGTCAGCCGAAAGGAGGCGTTCCGCGAGTGAAACGGTTTTTCTCCGGGCTGTTTGCCGCTTTGGTCGTGGTGTTATCCGCTGCGCCGTTTTTGTACGTGTTCGTGCGCAGTTTTCTGTCGCCTGGCGGCGTTACGTTCCAGTATTATTATGACGTTTTTCTGGCTTCCCCAAAATATCTTTTCCGCTTTTGGAAAAGCATCGGCATGGCCGTGTGCATCGCCGCGGGGCAGCTTTTGATCTCCGTTTTTGCCGGGTTCGGGTTTGCAAAGTATAAGTTCCCGGGCCGCAACTTCCTTTTCTTCCTCTTAATGATCCTCATGACGCTGCCTGTGCAGGTCACGCTCGTGCCCGATTTCATCATGCTGGGCTACATGAACCTGCTGAATACCTACGCAGCGCTGATCTTACCGTCTATTATCGTGCCGCTCGGCACGTTTATTTTAACGCAAAGCTTTAAATCGGTGCCGGACACCGTTCTGGATGCCGCCATGCTGGACGGCTGCGGCGTGCTGCGCATGTTGCTTTACGTCGTCTCGCCGATGAACAAAAGCGGCCTTGTGTGCGTTTTGCTGCTCTCCTTCCTCGACGCATGGAACATGGTGGAGCAGCCCATCGCGTTTTTGAAAGAAGCCGAGCAGTACCCCGTCTCGGTGGCGCTCGCCTATACACCGCCGAGCGAGACCTCCGTGCAGCTCGTCTGCTGCATTCTGGTCGTGCTGCCCGCGCTGTTCCTCTTCACCTTCTTCAACCGCGAGCTTGTGGAAGGCATCGTTTTAGCGGAGGTGAAGTGATATGAAACGCCGCGTTCTCTGCATTTTTGTTTTGATCTTATGGGGCCTCGTTTTCTGCACGATGCTTTCCGTGCGCATTGAGCAGCTCATGATCCCGGAAGTGGTGCTCACGCAAGCGGACGAAAGCGAACCCTCCCCGCACATCGCGCTTGACTCCCTTTTCTTCGACGATACGGGCATGCACCTCTACCGCCCGAGAGAAGGCACCGGCTGGGAGACCGGCACGCGCATTTATGAAGAAGAAATCAATAATTATTCCGTGGGCGAAAATCAGCTTGATTTGAAGTTTTTCGGCAGCTATGTCCGTTACGCTTCAAAGCCCCTGCGCAGTGGCGACGAAATTTCAATCAAATCCGATTTGGAGAACCGGGACGACACATGGCTTGCCATATTCCCGGAGGGCATCCCGCAGCTTTCAGGCGCCCTCACACCGACCGCAGAAGCCGAAAACGCATTGCTGTTTAACGTGACGGACACCCCGCAGCCGTTTATGGCAGACCGCGCGAAAAGCACAATTTTACCCGTGACGGAACTCGCAAATGAAAACGCCGGCAGCTTTTACAGCCTTTCAGACGTTAAAAGCTTTCTTTCGCAGCTGCCGCTTTTGGCCGCATTGCTTGCCCTCTCGCTTTTCGTCTTGATTCTGTGGGTTTATTCTTTCGTTCTCTCGCGCAGAGCGAAAGAGAACCGCGCAAAGCTCATTTTCCACGGCGTTTTAGGTGTTCTCGCCCTACTCGCCGTGCCGTTTATCCTGCTGCACATCGCTCTGCCGTCCTCTCTCCTGCCGCAATACCGCATTACGGACGCCGCCTATTATATGCGGGAGTTTGGAGAGATTTTTTCCGCATTGAACATACTGGCAAAATCGAGTAGGGAATCAACAGAGCTACTTCAATATGCGGGAAAAATGCAAGCGATGACTCTTGTAATTGTTGGGTTCGGTATATTTTTAAGCGTTATATTTATTTTGATAGAAAGATTGGTAAGAAATAAATCGGTTAAGAAAGAGAAACAATAACTATATTATCATTAGTTTTTAAGGAGCTGATCTATTCGGGAATCACACCTGATATTGCTTTTTTGGATGTCGAAATGCCGGGGCGAAGTGGGATTCACGTCGGTGCGGAATTGATGCAAAAAAACGTGTATGTTAAGATCATTATTATCACTTCATTCCCCGATTATCTCGATGAAGCAATGGATTTCCATGTTTATCGGTATTTATCCAAACCTATTGACGAAAACAGATTTTGCCGCAGCTTGTCGGCGGCGCTAAAGCAGCTTCATATGGAAACTGTATATATTCATGTGTGTACAGTGGACGGTGGTCTAAAGCTTCGCGCCGACGAGATCATTTGTGTTGAAAGAAGAAAAAATAAAGGGTCGTTCGCTAAAAAGACGGAAGCTTTCACGCGTTTTATGAAGATGAGAAAAGAAAATTTTATGTGATAATTGAAATTTAACATAGGTTCAATTAATAGATATTGAAGTTTAAGCAAAGAAAGACCAGCGTTAAAAACGCTTGTCTTTTTTTGTTTTTAAAAAATCAAATTTGCCAATAAATCAACCCAAATAAGCGCTTTTTTGTCGTTTCATGATAAATGTATTGACTTGTTTCCGTTAATATGATATTTTAACAGCAAGTTAACCATATGAAAAATTTTGAAATTTAAGGTTTGGCCAGAGTGTCATTTGACTTTAAAGGTAACGCGTTTTGTGATGGGATTACGATATCAGAAAAATTCGGAATGGTTTTCAACTTTTCCTTTAGTTTATGATATGGAGAAATATATATGGTGATTTTGAAAGAAATGAACTACATTGTTTTGCGCAACCGCGGGCGGACGGCGCTTTCTGTTTGTATTGCGGCGCTGCTTGTATGCTGCATGTCGTTTTACCTCGGCAGCATCCAGACGGCGGAGAGCGCGGAGGAAAATCTGGCGCAGGTCATCCCGGTGACGGCGCAGGTGGTCAACCGCAGCGGTGCGCGCACCGTGGGGTTCGAGATCGACGAAAATCACTTTGCGAACCTCATGAAGGCGGACATCAAAGACGCGGTGTACACGGCCTCGGCGTGCGCGAATTTTCAGGAGCAGTACCGCGCGGAGGACGTGCAGGGCGCGGACACGTCCGTGACGGCGGTGAGCGGGCTTTCGGCGCTCGTCGGCGTGACGGAGGAGAACATCGCGTTTGAAAACGGGTATGACCTCTCGTTTTTGGAGCGCGCGGAGCCGCTGTGCGTGGTGAGCCAAAGCTACGCGGCGCAGTACGGGTTGAATTCGGGCGACACGCTCTCGATGCCGTTTTACGTGACGCGCTACAACGACGACGGCTTTTCGCTGCGGTACGAGCACCTCGGCATGCAGGGCGTAAAGATCATCGGCGTGTACGCGGACAGCGCCTCGGGCAGCGCGGTGCCGTGCAGCATGATCGTCTCTGTGCCGTGGCTGCAAACGGTCGTTAAGGAAAATAATCTGCGATTTTATTACAGCTCGTTCCGTTGTGCGCTGCGCGACCCGATGAAACTGAACGATTTTAAAGATGCCATGCGCGGCGCAGGATTTGCAAAGCCCGACCCGAACGCGCTTGATGAGCGCCACGGCGACACGCTTGTGGTGGACGACCAGCTTTTCATTGAGACGGCAGAGAAGTTGGAGCAGAATTTGAAGGTGCTGCGGTGGTTTTTAGCGCCGTTTTTCGCGCTCGTCATTGTGCTTGTCACGCTGGTGACGTTTCTTTTGCTGCGCAGCACGCGGCGGGACATGGCGATCTCGCTTTCGCTTGGGCGGCCGAAGATTTTAAGCGGATGCGCGTGCTTTTTCGGTATGCTCATCGCAAATGTGTGCGGCTGCGCGGTGGCGGTGCCCATATTGCTTTGCACGGCGGGGCTTGCGCTCGGGCAGATTCTGACGATCTGCGGGCTGTACCTTGCGTCCTCGTGCGTGGGCGTTTTGCTGGCGCTCATTTTGCTCCTGCGGTTTGACGCACTGGAGCTTTTGACAAAAATCGATTAACGGAAAGGCGGCGTGAATATGGCTGTTTTAGCAGCGGAAAATGTGAGCTATACCTACCAGAGCAAATACCAGAAGGTGCAGGCGTTAAAAAACGTCTCCTGCACGTTTGAGGCGGGAAAATTCTACGCGATCGTCGGGCAGTCCGGCAGCGGCAAAACGACGCTGCTTTCGATGCTCGCGGGTCTCGGCACGCCGAGCGAGGGCGAGATCATTGTGAACGGAAAAACGCTGAAAGAGATCGGAAGCGAACGGCACCGACGCGAGAACGTGACGGTGATCTACCAATCTTTCAACCTACTTCCCACTTTGAACATACTCGAAAATGTGATGTACCCGATGCAAATTTCAAAAAAGCCGACGAAAGAGGCAAAAATCAAAGCCAAAGAGCTTTTAAGCTCGGTTGGTCTCGGTGACGTTGACCCGAGAAAGCTGCCGGCGATGCTCTCCGGCGGTCAGCAGCAGCGCGTCGCCATCGCGCGGGCGCTGGCGTCCGACGCGAAAGTTATCCTCGCGGATGAACCGACGGGCAACCTCGATACGGAAAACGGCAAGGTCGTCATTGACTTGCTCAAAAAACTCGTGAAAGACGAAAATTACTGCGTTATTGTCGTCACGCACGACCCGGGCATCGCGGCGCAGGCGGACATCGTCTACAAAATGCAGGACGGAAGGCTGGCAGTAGAATGTTAAAGAGCCTCAAACAACTCCTTCGCACGCCGATGAAAACTTGCTTGTTCTTCCTCCTGATGGCCGCCGCCACGGCACTTTTGGTGATGGGGGCAAATTTGTGGGCACAGACACAGGCGCAAATGGATGCTGTGGAAAAGCAATTCACAACGCTTGGCACGGTAGAGCAAAAGCCGAACCGCACGCAGATGCGCACGGGGTGGGATGCCGCCGATGGGGCGTATTATAGCGAAGTCGAACCCGTGTATGATTCGGTGATCTCTGCCGATGTTCTGGATTTTGACGGCGCGAATTATTTGAAAGCGCCTGAAAAACGCCCGTATTACCTTGCGGATTTGCAGGGGCTTGCGGTGCGCGACGGCGGCACGGCGCTGTTTTACCCGGTGGTCGAATTCACGCCTGCCGAAACGGCGGTGCCGGATCACCCCATAAAAGTGTATGTGCAGCGATTTTTGTACCCGGAAGCGGAAAATCAGAACAATGAATACGAAATTTACGTTTGCGACCACTGGACGGAAAATCCCGCGCCACTGGAGGCAGGGAAAACATATGTGGCGTATACAAATGTGATCGTCAATCACCACGAAAACGCGAAAAGCTCCATTGAATACGCACTGATCGCGGCGGAGCGCTCCACACAGTGCGACGCAGGCGGAAATTTGCTTGAAAGCGATATGCAGACACGGACATTTGACGAAGTGACGGCAGGCTTTTACGAGACCGAGCGCGGGCAATATTGGCTGGAGCTTTCAAAGGCGCTTTCCATGTGGGACACGACCGCGCCCGTTTTGCCGGTTACAGATACGGCGCTGCTGCCGAGCTTTCACGACCGCACGGTGTATGTGCGGGAGGGGCGGACGTTTTCCGCGGAAGACCTCGAAAACGGTGCGGCGGTATGTCTTGTTTCCGAAGAATTCGCGCGGAAAAACGGGCTTTCCATCGGCGATAAAGTGGAGCTGCCGCTTTACGGCGTGAACGAAAAAGACTCGCCGCATAGGACGTTCGGCGACGGCAGTGGCCTGCGCACGTTTTCGCTTTTAAACGCACAGAACCGGACATACACGCCGTTTTGGACGGCAAAGTATGAGATCATCGGCACGTATTACAGTGTGGGCACATACGGAAAACCGGCGGGCTCCATCGAAATGGCGCTGAATTTGTTCCTCATTCCCGCAAATTCGGTCAAGGCAGATTTTGCCGGCAATATCGTAGGCAGCGGACCGATGCAGCGCGCGACGACCTCCTTCCAAATCCCAAACGGCACGGTCGACGACTACATGGCAGCGTATAACCGAAATGTTCCGGCGGAGGTTCGGGAAAATTTGGAGATCACGTTTGACGACAATGGGTACAGCCAGATCATCGGCGGTTTACTCAATATGCGGTATGTGGCGATCATTTTATTCGCGGCAGGACTGCTCTCGGCACTGGCGATTTTGGTGCTGCTGCTCTATTTCTTCATCGTAAAGCAGAAGAAGCGCACGGCAATTGAGCGGAGTTTAGGTATGAGTAAAAATCAGTGCCGCGTGTCGCTTGTTTCGGGCGTAGTGGTCTTGAGCGCTGTGGCGGTGATTTTGGGCACAGTTTGCAGTTCAGTGCTGTTTGACAAAGTGCAGACGCTCGATTTAACCGGGCAGAACGAGCACACATTCAGCACGGAATACAGCCTTTGGGCGCGCGACGAAAATGCGGTGGAGACAGAAGACGCAGAGAACACGGGCGTTTTGGAAGTCGTCATTCCTGCAGCGATGACAGTATTGACGGCGGGATTATCCGTGATTTTGGTGAACCGAAGTCTGAAATATGAATTAATTGAAATGCTGAACAAATAGCGACACTGGATTTTGGGAGGAAAACATGACTATTCATGAAATGCAAAACTTGAACCGAGCCACTATTGAACATGCTTCAAAAGTTATCGTGCCCGGCATGACGCTCATTGAGCTTCGTAAACTATGTGAGGAATATATGCTCTCCCACGGTGCGGATTCCTTTTGGTATTGGGATGTAGGCGCTTTTGTTTTCGCCGGTGATAAGACTACTGTATCCGTATCCGGTCGTGAGTATAAAACAG
Source organism: Hominenteromicrobium sp. (assembly GCF_046974225.1). Taxonomy (NCBI): domain Bacteria; kingdom Bacillati; phylum Bacillota; class Clostridia; order Eubacteriales; family Oscillospiraceae; genus Hominenteromicrobium; species Hominenteromicrobium sp. Next base: position 35,261 of record NZ_JBKWAE010000019.1, read on the forward strand.
ATGACCACATAATTGAGCCAAACGATATTATTACAATAGATTTAAGTCCACAGAGCAACTGCATTTGGGGCGATTACGCAAGAACTCTGATTGTAGAAAACGGTAAGATCGTCAAAGACGTAGAGCAAATACAGAATGATGAATGGCGAAATGGTCTTAAAATGGAAGTCTATCTGCATGAAGCTATGCTTGGTTTCGTGAATGAGAACACTAATTTTGAGGCGCTGTTCTACTACATAAACGATCAGATTAAAGCTCGTGGGTACGTCAACCTTGATTTTCTTGGAAATTTGGGTCATTCCATAGTTAAGGATAAAAAACACCGTATCTACATTGAAAAAGGAAACACGGAAAAACTGTCCGCTGTCGAAGCGTTCACTTTTGAACCGCATATCAGTTTGCCTGGGTCTTTATACGGATACAAAAAGGAAAATATATATGGATTCAACGGTGGTGTTTTGACCGAACTATAAACAAGAATGGAGAAGTGAAAATATAATTCAGGAGCTTCAATTACAGAACCAGTTATCGGGGCATTAGCAATAGGCGGTGGAGGAGATTGGTATGCGCTCCCTGTTCCGGGACAAAAGCATCGCTTTTATAATGGATTAGGCAGCTTCATAGGTATAGGAACGGGTGCAGGTGGAGAAATTCACACTGGTTGGAGCGATACAAATAATGTGTTTGTGTTTAATATATTTAAATTGCTGGATAAGATAAAGTCATAAAAGGAGTGTGACTATGAAAAGAATAAGCAAAGTTCTAGTATTTCTATTGATGACTGTGACCTTTTCGCTTTTATGCATGCCAGCGGAGGCTGCGCTTTCTGGGGATTATTATTCTGATTCCGATGCAAAAGAGTTTTATGATTCTATTTCTTTTCGGGAGATTGAGCCAACGGAGAATATGGGAAAAATCGTAAGTTTTGACGTTGCAAATCAAATTCTATTGGCATTTAGCTCACAGAAAATAGCAGTCTGTGACACAAGCGGAAAAATTTTAAAGGCATTTGAATTTCAAACATATGGCAATTATTATGTACAGTGGTGCGGAGACGACATTCAAATTTACTTTGTGCGAGGTGATTCTTTACTGACTGTTATGCAAGATGGAGAATTGGTTTCGTGCATAGCGGTTAACCCTGACAGAGCAACAAACGAAACGAGTATTCAAAAGTTAGAGCACAAAACAACATGCGAGATTTCTGGCGTAACTTACAAAATTCAAAAAGGCAGACCAATACTCGAGTTATTATCAGGGTACAAATATACCCAGATGGTAAAAATAGACAACACGGGGAGAGAGACGATATTATACGATTGTACTGCGCAATACAGTAGCGAGACACCCACAATAATTGTTTTGATTATCATGTGTTTCTTGATAATGCTTACGATTGTCATTTATTGGCAAAAGAATGGGCGAAAATCGCAACAAATCTCTGCATTGAAGGGAATCTTAAAATAAATCGACTCAGTATATCGATGTTTGCTATCTTTATAGTCGTTGTACTAACTTCCTGTGCGCAGGTGGGTAGGACATTGTTATGAATCCACAGCATTGTTATTGGCAGATGATTTGACAGGAGTAGGTGTAGCCAACGATTTTCTACTACCAGGAAGTGTAATGTGTGTGTTTTATGGTATGAATGTTGGATTAGAAAAACAAGTATGTGAAGAATGTGGGGCTGTAATTTATGTGGGACCGTAAAGAAAAAATTACTATAAATAAAGATAAACTTCTTTATATTTTGGATTTTTTCGATGTGTATTTGATGCAGTTTATACAAGAAATTTTGATGGATTCAAAAGAAGATCCTCATTTTTCAGCAGTTGCTGCCAATAATATGATTCTTTGCTATTTAGAAATTATGACTGAATTGGGTCAGAAATTACCATACAACAGTGTTAAAGAGTATTTCGAATTTCAAGGGTTTGATCCAGAGGAATACGATGCATTTGAAAGATCCAGAATAGAAGAATCAGCTTATTATAGAGGTCCACAATTTTGAAATTTACATGTTAATATTTTAAAAATTTATGCTTTTGAATGGTACCGGCGGCGAGAACGATTCAGTACGGGTATGCTGTATCTGCTTTTTAAGCAGGAAGAAAAAACGGGGAAAATTGAATTTCCCGATGTGTAAGGAGGAGCAAGCATGAGCAAAGAAGCTGCTTTTTCGGTGTTTTGCCTCGAAAACTATAAAGCATATAAGTCTCTGACGGGCAAACAGACGGCAGAATTGTTTCGCCAGTATGGCGTATTTGACTACTTGAACGAGTTTTACGATGTTCTTCACACAACGGGCTATCAGTATATCAACCACGATATTGATATCTATCTGAAGTCCCGAAATGCCGTGATCACAGCATAATAGATTCATAATATACCAAGTTGTGAGTCTATTATCGGTGTCACGCTCCGATTCCCAATGGCAATTTAATATTTGTGTAAAAATCGGTGAAATTTTCTTTCACAATGAATGTTTCTGTTTTATGGTATTCCGAATTTGATTTTTGCTTTCTCTTTTTCCCAGTTCGGCTAAACACTCTTGGTATTGAGCGGGTGTCAGCAGATTTCGCTGCTTTAGGGAGAGAAGAATGCCTTTCTGCAAGTTCAGAAAGAAAGCGGCATGCTCCTTTTCATCCAATTTTGGAAGCGGTTTACCGATATAGATAAATTCTCTGTGCGCCAAATTACCACCTCGCGGTGCAAGTATATGGGAGCTTACTTGTACCGGATAACAAATAAAAACAAAGTTTTTATGTTTTCAGCATTTATCCCATAACCCGATACTGACGGCGAGGGCTTTATAGGTGTTTGCCACCACTTTCGGCGGGATATATGGTATATGTTTCACCTACATTCTGACATAAAAAAGCCGAGGGGCTTTCATAGTGAAAATCCCTCGGCTATGTAGTTATCTGCATAGGCGTTGACTGTTTTATTTGCAAATCTATTCTGTTGTATGTGGCAAGTATTGGAGAATGTGCCTTTGTCAAAAAATTAGAATTTGCGCGAACCCTTTTTCGATGGAAGATATACAGATGTATTCGATTGCTATAATACGAATCTCTGCGCGATAAGCAATTTTTTCTGAAATCAGCCAATATTAAATTAAATGAAAAGAAAGTTATTACAGTGCCCTCAGCAGAAATGCCATATACAATGGAAGCGTCAGAACTTGCCCCATGCGACCAACATTATAGTCTCCAAGCTTGATGGCGCTGCTGACGTGATATTTTTCCGGATGATTCAAAATCGTTTTTGTACTCTTGATGTTGCCGGTCGCCGCTTTTACTTCCACGAGCGTACACTCGCCTTTGTAGCGGATTACAAAATCTACTTCCAAGCCGGAATCCTTGTGAAAATAATAGAGCTTCCGTCCCATCTTTGTAAAAATATCGGCAATCAGGTTTTCAAAGATGGCACCTTTGTAGCCGAAAAGATTACCCTGCAGAATGTCATACTGCGTGCCGTCTTCCAGCATACTGACGAACAGACCCATATCGCGCATATATACCTTGAAAGTGTCCTCTTCAGCGTTGCCGTCTAGCGGCAGTTCGGTAATGGAGAGGTTATAGCAGCGGGAGATGATTCCCGCATCCTCGATCCATTGCAGGCTCCCGGCATATTTTGCAGCTGTGGAGCCTTTTCGGACAACAGAATACTGGAATTTCTTATTTTCCTTGGCTAACTGACGGGGGATGGACTGGAAGCACTCCTTGATGCGGGACTTGTCTTTCTTTTCCGCGTATTTCACCATGTCGTCTTCATATGATTACCTCCTATTAGGAACACTGTAAATACAAGGCTTTTCGGAGCCTACAAATCAGAAAAAATAATATTTGATCTATCACATTACGCAAAAAGCCGTCCGGCATGAAA
>NZ_JBKWAE010000020.1:0-34067 GCF_046974225.1 Hominenteromicrobium sp.
GACAATGTACTTCATGTCCTTTGCGCAGGACTCCACCGGGATTTTTAGGTCATATTTACGCTTGCTCAAAAGATTTTCGCGGATGGGTACCATTATTTTTCCTCCTCTTTGCTTACGGTGTTCTTCAGCCGCTCCAGTAATTTTGTCAGCCGCGGAAACCCCGGCACACCAATCGCCGCAAGGTTTTCCATGACGGAAATGAGCTCGTTGATGATGAGCCAGATCGCGACCAGCAGACCGCAGAAAAGCTCGATGTGCAGGTCGATGCCCGCCTGCACCAGGGCGCCGCGCAGCAGATAATCCACGCCCGCGCCTACGGCGACCATGGCCATATAGCAGAGCTTCTTCAGGATGCCCTTGATGCCGATGCGCGAGCTGAGCTGCGCCGTCATGTAGGCTTTGACCATGCCGGTGACGTAATCGATCACCATCATGCACAGCAGCACGAGCACCGGCGCGGCCAGCTGCCCGCAGTATGCCGCGACCCCCGCCCCAACGACTGCCGTTACGGATTTAAGTACAGTTGCTTTGTTCATTTTTTTGCTCCTTTTAATGTGTTTAAAGTTTATCCAGCCACACCGGCGGTGCGGGGATTGTCCGCGTCTCCGGCGCATCGAGCCAAGAGAGATACCAGTTTGCAAGCTCGGCTTTTTGCTCTTCTGTGAGTAGGCTATACCACAGCTCGCCGCGATTGATATACGCAAAGCACTCGGTTTCGCGCCGGTGCCGAATAACGGTTAGCTCCGCCGCATCCGCGTCGGCCTTGAGCTTATCTGCATCGAGCACGAGCACACCATCTGCCACCTTGTACGCCTCCGGGTGCTGCTTAAAGTCCTCCAGCAGATCGTCGGGCGCCTCTATCTCGATGCCGTCTACAAGCCCACCGATGAGCGCATAGCTCTCGATATAGCCCTGATCGTTTAAGATTATCTGCATTGGTTTACTCCTTGTATCGATTTACGCCCCAAACCCAAGTGATTGCGCCATCGTAGGGGTTACTCAAAATCCTTATCGAGGCATTGGGCTCGGATGAATCACATTGATAGGCAAGCCATTTATCTGCGCTTGTAAGCCTCATGTGCGTGCCCCATCCAACTGGAATTATTTGCGTTACTGCGTCTTCATTGCTTCCAGCCCAGCCGCCAACGATTAAATATGCGTACTTCGCGCCATTTGCAATGGTTGCTGTGCCGTTTTTTAAGCTGCCTTCCCACAATGTTTCTGCTGTATGCGCGTTCGGTAATGCTCTCCAGTCATACCATCGTCCATTGGTGAATGTGCGATAATAAGTCATTCCCATATAAAATGTAAATCGCTGCAAATAGTTGTTAGTCGTAGATCTGGTGACTTCCATTGTTCCGTATCCAGAACTCGAGGGGCCATTTTGACAATTAGAAAGATTTATCCAGTACGAGCCTATTGTCGCTAAATCATTTAAATTTCCAGAATATACCCCGCCTACAACAAAATTGTATAGCACTTCGCCTCTACTTGTCGCGCCAGTGCCGCCATTAGCAATCGGCACGACATCTTTATTCGTGAATGGATGAGTCCAACCATTATCGCCCCATCCATTATTCGGGTCGTAAGCTTGCGTCCAGATACGTCCTTTTTGCGGAAATGTCTCTCTCAGCTCAACAAAAATTTTGCTGTGATGGCTCCACGGTACATATACTGGATATACTTTACGATAAGCGTAAAACGGGCCCGAAGTCACGGGGCTGTTGATTAGCGTAGACGCGTCTTCCGTGCGAACAACATTATCGTAATTGGTATTCGAGTTATACGGATCATCGCCGGAAAAATTGATGAGCATCAAATCCGTCGCGTCACGATTCCATGCCCCATCCGACATGCCGCCATCTACCTTTAAATTACCCCGAATCCGCGTATTCCACGCCACGTCCAGCCAGTTCGCGAGCTCGGCCACTTTGCCGATGGCCGCCCCTGCGCTGCGTTTGAAGGATTGCAGCACGCTTTTTGTAGACAGAGTGCGCGGAATAGATAAGCTGTTATACTTGTCCGCCACCGTTACTACCACGTCGTAGGTGGTGGACGCGCCTATATTTCCGCCGCCGATCACGGTTTTGCCGTTGTTGGTAACGTTCGCCGCGGTGCCGTAACTGCTCTCGGACTGCTTTTTGTATCGAGCTGTAATGCTCAAGGTGTTGCCGGTGATTGCGCTGTAACTCGCGTTGATCTCCACGGCAAAATATGTGCCTGCCTTTTTGCGGTTGCCGTCTGCATCGCAGCGGTACACGTCATACACCGCTACGCCGGGCTTTGTGTAGTCTATGACGGTGATCGCGCGCGTGGTGCTCGCTTTTCGGCCGCGCGAATCCGTCACCGTGGCCGTGAATGTGATGTTGCCTGCCGAGGCCAGTGTGCCGGTTGTCAATGCGCCATTTGTGGCCGTCCAACCGCCGCCGGTAATCGTGTACGAGTTGATGCTGCTGCCGTATGCGCCGGATGCTCCGGAAAGCGTCAGCTTTGCTTTGCCCATGCCTTTTACGTATAACCCCGTGCCGCTTGTGTCGTCGGCGAGCGCTGCCGAAAGCGTGCCCGCCGACGGAACTACGCTGCCGGGAACGGTGAGCGTGATGCTTACGGACTTTGTGCCGAGGAGCGTGCTGCCGGAATATGTATCGCAATAGATTGTACCGCTGCCCGCCGTGGCGGACGGTATTTGATTTGCGAGCGACACCGGCGGCGTCCAGCTCACGCTGCTTGCAATGCCCGTGGCAATCGTTCCGGCTGCACTGCCGAACGCGTAGCGCAGCGTATGCCTGTAAGCGCTGTTTACCGCAGGCGTGTTGATTGTCACGCTCTTGCCCATCTCCACGGTTGCAGCACTTAAACTCGGCTGTGTTGCGGGCTCCTGCCAATCCACCTCAAGCGTTACAGCCGTCCATTTGAGATAATCCGTGTAAGAGCTGCCATTGTAGATGCAGTACGTATCGTACCCGGCGGCGATAGATGCCGCCATGAAAGCAACATCAAATGTTTTGGTATTGTCCCACATGGGCGCTTTACAGCTGCCGAGCGCATTGCCTGTGCGGTGCCCTGCGTTGAGCGAGGTTTTAATGCCGCCCTGCGCGGCGGAGTTGTAGATGTATACCGTTTTGGTGGTCGTTGTTCCATAGCCCGTCTGTCCGGTCGTCGCGGTGAGCTTTACGCCGTTGATGATCTTGCCCTTGAGCGCTGCAAGGCCCGGAAAGTACAGCACGCCGGTGCGCACACCTGTGCCGTCCCACTGGCCCTGCGAGGCGGTGCCCTCGCTTTTCCAGCCCCACTTACTGTCGTAATAGTTAAGCTGGGCTTTATAGCTGTTTTTGCCCATCAGTCGTCCCCCTCAAACTCAAGATCAAACGTGTCGGCCTCCGCGTTATAACGCCACATATACAAGCCCGTGTCGGCGTTGCCGAAAGACAAACTGCCCGTGATATGCGCATCCGTGATATAGAGCATACGGTTGGAGATATACGCGACGATTTGACCGTTTTCGACAAATTCGAGCCGGTCGTTGGAGAGCACCGCCTGTATGGCGCTGTCGCTGCGGCCGAGCGTAATTCGCGCCCCCTCAAAGCGGATATACTGCTCTAAAAGCCGCTGATTTTCCGCCACCGTGCCGTTTGTGCTGTCAATGAGATTTGTCACCTGCGTAAAGCGGTATTCAAGCTGATCGCTCCATTGGGCAATGAGCAGCTGTTTAACGCTTTCAAGCTCCTCTGTCGAGACTGCGGTATCTTGTAACCGTCCCAGCGCGTCATACACGTTTTCGGTGGTGGTCGTCAGCTCGGTGCGGGTCTCCGTCACCGATGCCGTGATGCTGTCCATGTCCTTCCGCGCGTCGACTTTGTAATCGGTGAGTTCCTGCTGTACCTTGTCTGTGCGCTTGTTGGTCTCGTCCCGCACAAGCTCGAGCTGCTCGCCGAGGTCTTTCCGTGCGTCGACTTGCTGCTCTGTCATCGTGCGGTATGAGGTGCCGAGCGTGTAGGTCGCGTCCCCCGGCTCGTCTACGGGCAAATCGATCTCGGATACAAGCATCGATATGGGCGTTGCGCTGCCCGGGTCCGAAAACAGGATCATGTCGCCGAGCTTAATGCGCTCAACGGAACTGTCCACAAGATGCAAATCTACTGCATCTACCTCAATACTGCCTCGCAGATATTTTGCCGCCTCTAAGTCGGCATAGCCTGCACGCAGGAGGTTTTCGGCCAGCGTGATGTCGTTGTGCACGACAACCTTATAAATCCAGCCCCATTTTGCCACCGCATCCGCATCGTAGATATAATCTTTTCCGTCGTTTGCCGCAGCGATTGTAAGGCGTGGCGTTACCATGCCCACCTTGTCCTCGTCGAGCTGCGCACCGAGCGGAATAATGGCCGTCGCAACGTCTTCGCCGCGCACGGTGTGCAGCATGTCGAGCAGATTTGTGCTTGCGGTGATCCGCTGGCTGTTGACGTTGCCGTACTCTTTGAGGTAATCCAAATACCGCGTGCCGTCCGTGCCGTAGCGTATCACGAGATAGCCGCCCAGGCGGTCAAGGAGCTTGTCTTGCAGCGCGTTCATGGTGCTCTCGTAGTCCGATTGCCTGTACACGTTGTCGGTGCTGTTTGTCACGGTGACTTGTCCCACGGTAAAGCGTCGGCTTTCGTCCACCTGTGCGTTATGCAGCTCGATAAGCTTCGCAAAGTATGCCGCCACCGTCATGTCATGGTACACCGTCAGCGGCTGCACGCTGTCGTTCAGGTAAGCGAGCTCGCCCTCTACCTCGATTTTCCGCGTGCTGCGCAAATCCCACTCGTCGTTGAGCGCACGCCCGCGGAACAAAATTGTATCATCCTGCCACAGCGTTACCACCGTATCGAGTTTTGCGATTTTGTCTGTGTGCGGGTGCGTCAGCGGCACCGAAAAGGTGAGCAGTCCGGCTTTGTTCACGGCAGTTTTGCACGCCGGCGAGATTAGCTTTAAATCCGGGCTGCGGGGATCATATAACGTATAGGTTATACCGCTGCGGTTTTGCGCCGTAATCTTAAACAATTACAGCACCCCCTCACGCCAAGTCAAAACGACGTTGCCCGTGCCGGTCACGGTGACGTTATTCGCGCCGGGCAAAAGCAACAATTCGGGGATTTTTACGGCCTTGCCCACCTGCGCGATGCTGTATGCTGCGCCGCCGTTGAGCGCCACCGTCATACCCGTTTCGGATGCCGTAAAGGTCGGCGAGACGATCTCGTCGCCGTTGTTTAAAACTGCCGTCGTGCCCGCGCCGCACGAAGCTGTGCTCTCGGTCTGCGCATATTTGTACGGGTCACACACCGCTGTGACTTCAAACGTGCCCGCACCGTATTCCTTCGCGCCCAACGTACAGGCGATACGACCCAAATAATAATGGTCCGGGTCATCGGGCAGCGTAATCGGCAGGCGTTTGCCATGCACCGCAGACGCGATCTGCGAGCACACCGAAAGCCACTCCGATGCCGAAGCGCCGCGCCGCTTGAACGTCAGTTTGAGCGTGCGCAGCCCGTACACCGGGCGCCCTGTGACGACCTCGGACAAGTCGATACTGCCGTTTTCGAGCGGCAGCTCCTGATATTTCGTTTTGACCTCCGGCATTTCAAGCGAAAGATCCGTCAAGATCATGCCGAAGTCCGTATACATATCGTTTTCGCCGATGAGCACGCCCATCAGACCACTCCCCTTTCACGCAGAACTGCCGTGCCGCCCTGCCGCTTGTCCACTTCCGGTGCAAGTGCACGACCGGCTTCGCGTGGGTCGAACACCGCGTTCACCTGCAACTGTATCCGGCTGATCGCGTCCGCCAGCATCGCTGCAAGCTTTTCGTCGCGCGGAGAGCCGCCGGTGAGCATCTGCAAAATTTCGCGCAGAATCGTCAAAATGGCATGCAGCTCCGTGACGGGCATGCCGTCCGTTTGCTGCGCGTCATCCACAACCGAGCGGATCATGTCCATCAGCGTTGCAGCGCCCGAGACAACCTCGGGGCCCGCTTCGCCCGCGCCAAGCAGAGAGCCGCCCGCCGCGCCGAAGATCGTCGGATTATTCAGCAGCATCGGCGTGTCCATAGCTTTTTTATACCAAGATATGCCAAAATGCGGCACACGCGGCGGCACAAGGCTAAAGCTGCCCGTAATGGAGATATGCGGAAGCTTTAGCCTTGGCAAACTCCACGAGAAGTTGAAAAAGCCCCTGATCTTGTCGATCGCGTTGCGCACCGCGTCCCGCGCCGCATTGATCGGCGTTTCGATACCCCTTTTAATGGCGTTAAAAATTGACGTGACTGTCTCTTTGGCTGCCTTTATCGGGTTTTCGATCGCCGTTTTTACCGCCGAAAACACCGCCGTCACCTTAGATTTGATCGCATCCACCACCGTGCCGATCGTAGATTTTATGCCGTTGATGATATTGGAAACAGAGGATTTGATTGCATTCCAAATCTGCGTTGCAAAGTTACCAATCGCTGTCCATCCGTTATTCCAAAGGTTAGCGAGCCCGCCGAGAAATATTTGTCCGGCATTGAGCAGATTTTCGCCGAATGCGCTCCAGTCGCCGTTAAGCGCTGCCGTGAACGCAGAGAACAGTGACGAAATGACGCCTGTCACCGTCTCGAACACCGTTTGCACCTGCGTCCAGATCGCATTGAGGAACGTGCCGTCCGTCTGCGCTTCGTCCACAAGCCATTTGATCGCGTCCGCGATGCCCTGTATCGCATTGGCAATGGTCTGCGCAATCGTTGCAAGATATGTTGCCGCATACTCCCATACGGCAGAAAACAAACTTGTGCCAGACTGATTATCCGCGAAGAATGAGCCGAATAGAGAGGATAAACCCTCCAATGCCATGCCGATTACATCGCCCACCGCGCTGAAAGCATCCTGCACCGCTGTCCATGCAGCATTGATTGCCGTGCCGTCTGTTTGCGCCTGCTCAACAAGCCAGCCGAGTTGGTCGCTGACCGCCAGAAAAGCTGTACCGACAATACCGCCTACATAAACCACAGCGTCTCCGATTGCTGTACACACTCCGGCGATAATATCACCGGCAACTGATACTGCGTCTGCGATACCGTCCCAGATGCCGCCCCAGTCTATTTCCGCGTTGCTCAAAGCGCTGCCAATCGTGCCGATTGCATCTTTGACCGCGCCCAAAACAGTCTCTATCGCTTTGGCAGCATTATCAAAAACGTGCATGATGTTATCCGCAAGCCCCTGCGGCACATTCAGACCGCTTACAAGGACCGTCTGTATGCCGCTGAGCGCCGACTGCAACAATGCCGGTGCCAGCTCGACCAGACTGCCCGCAAACGCCTTCAGCAGTGATGCGGCAGCCGACGCCATACTGGGCAGGATCGTCGTCACGAGCTGTGGGACGGCCTGTGCGACCACGGGAGCCAAGCCCTCGACCAGACTGCCGATACCGCCTAAAATCGTTTCTACGCGCGGCAGAATGTTCTTTGCGGCTATTCCCACACTGTCGACAAAGTTATCCATCAGCCCGCCAAAGTCCTGTGTATCGTCTGCAACGCCGACGAGCAGGTTTTTCCACGATGCTTTCATCATGCCGACAGAGCCCTGAATGGTTGTACTGGCTTCCTTTGCCGTTGTGCCTGTGATGCCCATCTCTGTTTGTACAATGTGGATCGCTTCGGTGATGTCCGCAAAGCTATCTATCGACAGATCTGCCATTTCACCGTTAGCCTGCTTCACCTTGTTTGCATCGGCGATAAGGCGCTCCATTTCCTCTTTTGTGCCGCCGTAGCCCAGCTTGAGGTTGTCGAGCATCGTATAGTTCTGCTTGGCGAAACCCTGATCGGCGTTTTGGATGTCCTGCATATTGCTGCCCATTTTGTTGGCATTATCGGACATATCCACAAGGGCTTGGTCGGCATATTCCGCCGCTTTTTTTGTGTCCTTACCCACGCTTTGCAAAAGCGATGCGGAAAAGCTCGTCACCGTCTCCATGTACTCGTTTGCGGAAAGACCGGCCGTCTGAAATGCTCGGTTTGCGTTTTGCAGCACTTTGTCCGACGCATTTCCGAACAGCGTCTCCACACCACCGACAAGCTGCTCATAATCCGCATACGCATTCAGCGCCGACTTACCGACCGCCGCCACAGCCGCCGCAGCCGCACCGAATCCCACGGCTGCGGCTTTCGCTGCGGCTGTAAACGCCTTGCCGATAGAGCTTGCCGCAGACTTTAATCCGCCCGCGAGCGCGTTGCCCATCTTCTGCCCCGACTCTTTGCCGCTCGTCTCGACTGCCGGGGCTAAACTCTTTGAGAGCTGCGCTTGTATACCCTGCATTGAGGGTACGATCTGCACATACGCCTTTGCAATTTCAGTTGCCATTTGCTTCACCCCCTAACCGCTGCCATGCGGCTTTAAAGTCTTCCGGCGTGCGGTAGCCCGTCACTTCATCATGCGTTTGCGGCACTTCCGTAAACGCGTTCAAAAACGATTTGGGGCGGTTTTTGCCGGTCTGCGCCGCCTTCGTCTTTGCCCATGCTAAAAAATTAAGCGCGTCAGCTATGGACGCCAAAAGCAAGGTGTCCGTTGCTGCACGCGCTCCCGATAACTTTATTTTGATTCTCGAATCGTCCCGTAAGCCCGCCGCGAGCGTCGCCAGCATGGGCACCGGCAGCGCCCGCAGGTCAAACACCTTGTAGGTTTCCGCCATGTCGCAGATCAGGGCGTTCTTGTCCGTCGCGATCATGCGGGCAAGGACGATCAGTTTTTTCCCGCGTCTCCGATCGCGTCCATGACCTCGCGGATACAGTCCGAAACGGCTGTGATATGCACTCGTCCGTCATCGCCGCGCAGGAAGTCATAAAGGCGCTTTCTCTGCTCCTTGCCGAACAGTATCGCGCAGACGTTGGAAAACGCCAGCGGATTATCGTTCACGGTCTCCGCCAGCGCATCCACAAATTCCATATCCTCCAGCACGCTGCCGTCAATTTCAAACTCGAAGCCACCGCTTGTCTTGCCTTTAATCATGACCTACCTCCTTATGCCGCTGCCGGCTTGCTCATATACTCGTAATGCGTGTTGCCTGCGCTGTCCGGCACGGCGGTCACGGCGACCTCGTAGCCTACGGCGCTTTCGTCCGCATACGTCACGTCGCCCACCTCGGTGATTGTGCCGTTCGGAATGACGACGCGCTTCAAAACACCTCCGCGCATAATCATGTCGATAACCCACACGCCAGCGGCGAGCTCCTTGCCGTTCGCTTTGACGGTCAAGCCGTTTTCAAGATCGCCGGTGACGTTCTCATCGAGATACACCGCTTTCAGCACGTCGCTGTTAAGGCTTTCGATGAGGGTAAAAGCAAACGTGTCGGTCTTCTCGTTCTGGTAGGTCAGCACGTTGTCGCCGCCCCACGCTTTGATGTTGCCGCTTTGCGGAGAGTTGGAGTTCACCACGCCCGCGTCGGATGCGTAGCCGAGATTTTTATACGCTTCGGTGAGCGCGGTTTTGGCGTCGGTCGGCAGCGCCGTGCCAAGCGGTGCGCGGTAGATCGCGCCGCCTACTTTCGGCTTGCCTGTGCTTACATTGGTTGCTGTGCTCATTATTCATGCTCCTTTCATTCGTCGAAATAAACGAGATCGTACACCGCCTGGTATCGGTATCGTTTTGTCGTCGTGTCCGTAAAATTGTAATCGCTGTTAAGCCGCGATGCACTGACGGCATCCAGCTCCGCGGCGCTGTCCATGGCGGCTTTCACGCGCTCATTGAGCCTTGCGGCTTCATACATGGACGGCGCGTAGGACTGGATCGCCAGCATCGCGCGGTCAATGCGCTCCTCACGGCTGCTGCCCGTTTTTTCGAGCAATACAAAGCTTTCCGGCGGGTCTGCCGGAACTTCCAACACCACCGGCACCGAAAGCTTTTCCGCGAGATAGTTTTTGATGATGATCTCAATCATGATTATCTCCCGAGGGCTTTAAGCAACGTATTTTCGCGACTGTTTTGCTTTGCTGCTTCTGCCGTTTCCGCAAATACGCCCGCTATAACTCGGCTGCTTGCTTGGTACAAATCTGTGCTGTATCCGCTTCCACACCGGGCGCGTACCTGTTCGGCTTGCTGTTTCAGCATTTGTCCCATTTCTTCGGATTTCAAAAGCTGCCGGATACCGCTGCTGTTCAGCTTGATTTTTACTTTATCCATATCGCTCCACCTTCACCTTTCGGTTCCACCGCAGCGGGATCATTGCTTCGATGCCCTCCGTCATGTCGCCGTACGTGCGAAAGCGCTGCCCGAAAAACTCAACCGTCACGTCGTGCCAGTCGTGCGCGTCGCCTTTCGGCAGTGCCAGCGTGTACGCGAGCCGCTTGCCGTAGAGCTGCAATTCGTTCACAAGGTCTTCCGCTGTTGGTTCGCCGACGAGCACGTTGTGCACCGTCTCCGACACTTCATCAAACACCGGCGCGCCGAACGCGTCCTCGCCGGTCTGCTGTTTTCGGTACAGTATAACGTCAATCCCGCGTATCATCGCATAATCCCTCCAAAGGGCTGCGGGCGCCGATGCGATCCACGACGCCGAGCAGCTTCTTTTCGAGCTTTGAGAGATACAGCTCGCCTGCGCTGCCGCTGCCCATCGTCCAGCTCTGGGAGTAGCCCATGGCGCTCACCGAACCTTGCGTGGAGCCGAGCGGATAAAGCGGCGCGTCGTTCCCGCCTCCGTCGCCCAGAATACGGCGTACCATGCGGCAGGAAACGAGCTTTTTGCGGTCTGCATCCGCCCCGGCGTTATACGCGTCGATGATGACCGCCGCTTCCTCCAAAAGGGATACGCAGCAGCCTTTTTCATCGTCGCTTAAATTTCGGAACCCCGCCGCAACGTCCTCAGCTGTTGCGTACAGCATCTTAGCCCACCGCGGTTTCGGTGCGCTTAATGTACAGCGTCTGCGGTTTCGAAACCGTCAGACCGTAAACCTTACGGCCCTGCACCGCACTGGCACCGATGAACTTTCCGGAGCCGTTGAGGTCCTGCAAATGCACGGGCACCTGCCATTCCATCACGCGGTGGCACCAGTTCGGGTGACCGGCGATAAACTCCGTGGTTGTCTTTTTGCTCGCGACGCGCGTCGTGCTCTCGAAATCCATGTTGTTGGACTCAAACACGTTAAAGCCCGCAATGCGACCGATCACGCCCTGCTGCACGAGCGTCTGGGAGAGGTCGCCCTGCTTGATATAGTGCTCATCCAGCATGAGGACTTCGAGATACTCCGGCGACGCGACGAGGAAACGACCGTCGGCGGGCACGCCTTTGCGGCTCAGTACGCGCTTTGCTTCGAGCGCGAGCTTGTATGCGGTGGTCTCGGTTGCAGCCGTCTTCGTGGCGCTGACCGTTGCGCCGGAAGCACCCTCGAGCGCGTTGATAGATGCCTTGTCGATAGAGAGCGCCAGCGAATAGCCTGCGCTGTCCAGACGCTCCGCCACGATGCCGTCCGGCACGCTCGCAGCATCGAAGCCGTCGATGAGCTCGTTCACGGCCTCGTCGTGGTCGATAGAAAGATCGATATACGTCGTCGAGCCGACGGAAGCGTCCACGCCGTTCGCCTTGTTGTAGGTCTTCACCGCCACCTCGGTGTCGCGCACCGGGATTTTTACTTTGCCCGCCTTCGGGTCGCCCTCGTAGCGGTTGTTGAAAATGAGATTATCACGGGTAACAAGCTGGCTGCGAAGCTTCGCGTCTACCAGAGTTGCCCAGCGTTCCTGATTTGTGTGTGCCATAAGATTTCTTTCCTTTCGTAAACAAAATTAGATTTTCAAAGACGGGTTTAAAGCGCCGAACGCCGCTGCCACACCGTCGCTTTCGGTGCCGCCGCGTGCGCCGTGTTCACCGCCGTCTTTCACGGCGGGATAGCCGCTCGGCTTTGCGAATTTCAAGATTGCGTTCGCTTGCGCGGTGCAGGTCTCTTCCGTGTCGCCGCTCAAAAGCTCTGCCGGCACGCCGGTAGCAGCGGAGACTTTCTGACGCACCGTGCGCAGCTGCTCCGCCTTTGTAAAAGCATCCACCTGCTTCTGCAAAGCGTCCGCCTTCTCGTTCGCCTTTTGCAGCTCGGTCTTCCCGGCTTCTTCCGCCTCGTCGAACTTCGCCGCTTTCGCTTTCAGCGCTTCGTAGTCTGCGTATTTGCCGCGTTCCCTCGTCAGCCGGTCCTGAATGATCGCGTTCATTTCCGCCTGCGTAAAGGTGCGCTGCTCGTTTTCCTGCGTTTCGGCCGCAGTGCCGTTCGTTTCCTGGTTCACAGTTTCTGCCATTTTTTAAACTCCTTTCCGGCTTTTCCGCAGCCGTCGCGTAATTTTGGGTATGAAAAAAGCAGCCTGGCGCATAAGCGCCAAGCTGCTTTATCAACTGTGTTTGATTTTTACGTTCAGCAAAACTCTACGGTTTTTCCTGTAAAACTGTCATGGCTTTTGATCGTCGCCCAACATGGAATGGAATTCAACTGAAACGGATATTCCACGCCGTCGATAATTGCAATTCCTCTTTCTGCTACAGGTAGGAATTCATAATCCCTGTCAAGAACAAGTACGCGAATGTCCGTAGGACCGGCTTGAAAGTCATCAATGATTTTGTATTCTTTTTTCATTCTTTTTGACCCTCCTTACCGTTAAGACGTTCTTTCAATCGTTCTTCATAATTTGCAAGGTTTTGCTTGGTAACATTTGTTTCCTCTATCGGTATTTTATATCTTTCAGCAACGGAAATCAAGTACTTTTGCGCATCGATTTCTCTGCGAATTAACATTTCCTCTTGAGAATACTCCGCAAACATATTTTTACGATCCTGCAAAGCATGATACATTTCTTCCAGCACATCCGATACGGTTGCATCATCACGAATAAAAGCAAAATTTCCGCCCATAAAATAGGAGGCGTATGCCCCCTGCTTTTCAAGATGCTTTACCGCTTCTTCGCCTCGAATAATAAGACCGCCATGGCTCAAGAAGTCCTTTGTCAGCTTATTGTAAGTCGGCTTGTCAATGATCTCTTGACCTTGCTCACCTGTCTTTCGACGATGCTGCTCCGCATACGCCGCCCTTTTCTGGGCATTGATGCGCTCGCGGTTTTCGGCGTAGTGGATGCGCCTCAGCTCGTTCACGTCGCTGCCGGCATCGCGGTAAGCCTTGAGGTATGCGTCAGGGTCGTAGCCCTCCACGTTTACCTCCGGGTCAAACCGAATAGCGTATGTACAGTCGCAATTCGCGTGGATATGCTCTGCGTGCCCGTTTTTTATGGCTTTCTTACTCGCCCGCTGCCACCCACGGGAGGCCAGCGTCATGCAGAACGCGCAGGTGTCGCCGCTCGGCACCCATGCAAATTCGGCGCCGTCGCGCAAAGCGTTTATCAGCATCGTGTCGGCTCCGGCACGCTTTACAAGGCGGCTCACCCCGCTTTTGAGCTGCGGCGTGCTGGTTTTTGTCGCGTTGACCATGCGCGCCACTTCGCCGTACTCGGCGGTTTCTGCGGGCTCTGCCGCAGGCATGTGCGCGCCCTGAAGCTCTGCGAGCGCGTCATACATTTCGCTCGCAAGCGCTGCGCTGCCTTCGCCGTACTTTGTCACAAGCCCATACGCAACATCTATAAGCTTCTGGCTGTCAGAAACGCCGTACTGATCTACATACGCCTGCATACAGTTTGCAACCGTGGTGTTTAACCGACGCAGCTTGCCTATGTAACTAAGCCATGCTTTCGACGGTATCTGCTTCATCATTAAGCTCCATTAAAAGCTGCTGTCCGCGCACGCGCTGTTCCTGTGACTTGATACGCCGGATGTCTGCCTGGTCAAAGCCGATCATTTCCAGAAACGTGTCAGTGGAAGCGAACTCCTGCCGCGCCGACGCAATTTTGATCGCTGCGTCCGCCGTTACTGCCACACTCGGCATCGCCGGATTTTTAAAGTGCGCCATGATGCCGCTTTCTTCTTCCGTCAGCTCGTCAAGCGTCTTATTCTGCGCAATGGCCTGCGCCATGCACGCGATCGTCCGCAGCGCGTCGCCGTTGCCGGTGTTGAGCTGCTGGGCGAGCAAAACGAGCGTCTGGCTCTGCGCCAAAATCGCGTCGCTGCTCGTGGGGTTCGCGTCGTTGATGATGCCGACATCCGTCACGGTCAAGCCGGTCGCCGCCGCAAACTGCGTGGCGGTCATGCGCATCTTTTCCACATGGGGCGAAAGACTGCCCTGCGCAAGCTGCCCGAATACCGGGTTTTCGCCGGTCTCGGGATTACTGGTTGCGGCAAGCAAGCTGCCCACGTACTGTTTGAATTTATCCGATACAATCGCGTCATACTGGTCGTCCGTCACGCCCAAAATGTACTTCTGCGGGGTCGTGTCAAACTCAAGCGCGATCGTTGCATTCGCCACAGTGCGGATATAATCGTCAATCAAAGTGCGAATGGGCTTTTTCAGCCGAGAGCGCCCGAACGGCTTGCCGCTCGTCGCACTCCAGATCATCGGCTCCATCAGCGGGCGACCCATGCGGTGCATCATACGCTGCACACGCCAGCCGTCGTGCTCACGGTGCAGCACCAGTACCGCATCGGCTGTGTACATGTTGACGAGCTTCGGCACCCACTCGTTGCTGTATTCCTCGTCCGGTATCGTATCGATAATGGCAAGCCCGCAGTCGATGCGCCCCTTTTCGCCGTTCCAGAGAGCTGCGGCGGTCGCAGGCGAATGAAACCGTATCTTGCAGCCGATGTCTGCATCGGCGGAAAGCGTCGCGAACACGCAGCCGTATAGAAGCTCGTCGCGGCACGCCTTGCCGTACTCCGCGATGAGCCTGTTATCCTGCACAAGCTTACTGAGCCCGTCCAAGCTGCCCGCCGTGCCGACAAATCCGTCGAACATACTGCGCGCGGCGAGCACATCCACGGCTTTCTGTCCCCAGTTGCATCCGACCTTCAGCTTGTTCAACCCCTGCGGCAAAGCGATTCCGAGGTTCACGTCGCTAAGCTCGATATGTCCTTCGTAATATTTGTCTTTCGTGTCGTTCTTGTCCTGGTGATAGGCAAACACGTTTTGCAGCTCGATGAGCTTCTGCTGTTCGTCTGCGCTCAAGCCCGGCACCGTGCCGATATTCAAAGTTATCATCGTCTCACCTCTATCCAATCCTCATTTTCCGCGTCGGGTCTCGCTTGCAGGTCTTCGCACCCCAGAGTGCCAGGGCGCAGGCTTCCACGGGTAAGCTGTTCTCGCCACCGAAGCCGTATCCTCCGCCGATCGGACGCTTGACCGCCGTCACGGCGCTTTCGTTCAACGCTTCCTGCGGCTTGTACCATGCCAGCGTGTTTTCGTTCACGGCGTTCGTAAACAGTCCCACCGCCGCGAGCACGTCTTTCACGCCCGGGCGTATGACGGCGTTTTTCGCTCGCCAAACGCCCTTGATGCGCTCAACCAGCACATCTACACCGTTGCGCCCGTCGATGACAACGCAGCTCGCGCGGTCGTACCGGGCGGAAAGCCAGTCCACCAGCCAAACAAGTCCGCGCCCCGAGGGCTGCATCTCGATGAGCGACACGCGTGCCGGTCCCTCCTTTGGGATCACCGCGCCGCATAAACACACCGCCGAGCCGTCCGCAGCAAATTTCACGCCGTAGGCGGTTTTGCCTTCGGGCTTTTCCTCATTACTCGCGCAGGCTTCCCACGCCCTGCGGTCAATGGCATAATCCAAATTTTCTGCCGCCACTGGGCTCCACCAGCCCAGGCGTTCTCTTGCAAATGTATCCGGGTCCAGCTGCTCCGCTTCGCCCTCAATGGTCGAAAACTGGATGCGCCGCCCGAGTGCGGGATTTGTTGCCGCCCAACGCTTCGGGTCTGTCACGTCGCCAATCTCCGGCACGGAAAATTCAAACCATGCTGCACGTTTCGCCTCACCGTCCAATGCACGTTGACGCAAATTGCGGAATACCGTGCCCACGGCATCAGGCCCCGGCGGCGTGCCGACGTAAACCGTTTGCGGATTCAAGCTTGCGGAAATCGCCGGCAGAAACGAGCCTTGCGCAGTCTCGTCCAACTCCTGGGCCTCGTCAAAGATCAAAAGGTCCCCGTGCTGGCCTCGGCCGCCGTTGCGGGTTCGCGCCAGGAACTTGATGCGCGCACCGCTTTTCAGCACAATCTGTTCGCGTCCGAGCGCCGTTTTGATCTCGGCAACATACCGCCGAAGCTTCGGGTGCTCGAAAAAATCGCGCATTTCCTCAAACGTCTCCGTCGCAGTCTTCTGGAGGTGCGCCGTGTAGATCACGGTCTCGTTGAACATCAGCATGCCGACTTCCGCGCGCCCTTGTACCAAAAGCGATTTGCCGTTCTGGCGCGGAACGCTGCCGCCTGCTGTGGGCGCTGCCCATTTGCCGGATGGTGTGCGGCCGAGCCAATCATCCATGATGTCGCTTTGCCATGGGTCGAGCACCGTGCCGCCAACGCGCAGCAGCTTCACCGCGTCCATGCTGTCGCTCGTCGCATACTCAGGCGCGATTCTTTCGGACGGCTCCTGGCTTCCCATCGGCTTCGCGGTTCGTGAGGATTTCGCTGATCTCGTCGCCATCGGCGCTCACCCCCTCTATTTCTTCGATCTCCCGTATCGTTTCCCGGTACTGCTTCGCCATAGCCGGAAGCGCCTTCGGGTCTATGCACGCATCGATCGCGGCGGCGAGCACTTTTGCAAGCTCCTTGAGCTGCTCTATCCGGCTGCCCTTTGCCGTGATGCTTTTCATTTTCATGCCGCTGCCACCCCTTTCAAAAATACCCTGTGTGTAAATCGGCGCTGGACGGCATCGGGTCGCCTGTACGGGTGCAGGGGTACTCTCCCCATCCTCAGCAAACTTACCAGTTTCCGTCACTGATTTTTGGGTATATCTTTTTCTCTTTCTTTTCTTCAAATGGATTTCCTACTTTTGCGCCCTTCTGCTGATTGCAAAAATAATGCGCTGCCTGCAAGTTGTCCCAATCCTCTGCCGCAGCTCGTGCCGAAGCGTAGCCAAATTCGCGCCAACGTGCTACGGGTTTAATTTCATCGACTACAAACGAAAGCGGGTGCTGCGCGTCGCTCGGCTCATCGTAATGTATCGGACCGAACCGCCCTTTACATATCCCGCATGGCGCGCCCATGGCTTTCAGTCTGGCACGGTGTTTCCTGCGCAGTGTACCGTTCGCATATCGCGGATTACTCATCTTCGCACCTGTTTGTTAAATCGTCTATGCGGCCCTCTGCTGCGTTTTCACTCTCAATAGGAGAAACTACCCTCGCACCGTCCGAAATCGCCGCGTAGGGGCACACAGAGAGCATACAGAAGCATGTGCCGTCTAAGCATTCCGCCCAAACGCATTTGCAGCCCCTCGGGCACACCCGGTATTCTCTTTTCACGTGCACCCCTCCTTTCGGTTTCGGGCATAAGAAAAGCACCCACGCAAATGCGCAGGTGCTCCTTGTAGACTTCCTCAATTATCATTATAGGCGGACAAAACGGACAAAGCGGACAAATCTCAAATTTTTTTGAAAATTCTCGAAAATTCTTTTCGCAGCGCTTCTGGCGACTTGTAACCGCCCATCTCACGCATAATGACCTTCCACCTCGTCCCGTGCTTCATGACACATCGGGCGAGCTTCTGAGGGCGGTAGGCAAGCCTGCCCACAAACGCTTCGACCTCCGCCTTTTGCACTTCAAGTTCCCGAATGCGTTCTGCGTGTTTCGGGTTCGGCATTCCCTGCACGGTAATGCTGTGCAGGTTGAACGGGAACTCATCCGCGCTTGCCTGCACCACGTCGCTGACCGCCGCACCGTCCTTCGCCTTCAGCTCCTCGATCTCCGCACAGATGTCCGGGTATTGCTCCAAAAGTTCTTTTGTCATTGCCTGCCTCCATCATTGATTTTTAGCGTCATCTGCTCCGGCGCGAACTCTGCTTCCGGAATATCTCGCCACCCAATTCCGAGATAATCTAAAACTTTTCCCCAGCCATACGGTGTTCCGTTTTCATCAAAGCAACACCTATTCATCCAAAAATCCCATTCTTTGTAGTTCCGTTCCCGTAGCCGATCGAATCGATGAGGCCGTTTTTCGAGCTGAATTCCAAATCCACACATCGAGCATCCGGTTCGCTGCTCTCCAGAAGTATACAAATGACCATCTTCATCCTTCAGTATGCTTCCATAAATCTCAGGGACAGGGACCTTTAAATCAAGTGCCAACTGTAATAAATCCTGTCTATTAAAAATTGCAAATGGTGCTGAACGAATGGTTCCCTTTCCAAAGTAGTTACAGCCATTTAGCATTAAAGACTTCTCACGTCTTCCGCCTTCGGATGCCATCAGCCCTAAATACGGTACACAATTGTGCTCTTTAGCCCAATCAGAGCACGGTTTTTCCTTGAGGTAATAGCAACACTTCGAGGAGACTTTAAACGATGCAATTTGATAATTCACGCCTTCTTCTTCATTTTCTAATCCGCCGAATTTTTCGAGCCACTTCTGCGCAAGTTTCATTTTTGAATGCTTTTGAAATCCACCATATTCACCAGTTTCGCCTGTAACAATTGCATGCCTTATGGTTTTATTATTGGGAGTTGGGTTTTGAAGCAATTCAATTTTACGGGCGATTTCCTTGGAGAGTACAGGGAAACCAAATTCTTGAATTAGTTTTTGCTTATTCCATCGCGTACCATCAGTTCTAACTGCTGGTGGTAGTGAGATAACTCCAATCTGTTTGTGAATTTTTTGGATACTAACATCTTCGAGCGAAGAGACTGATACCGCTGGCACATCTATTCCTATTGATTTCAAGAAGAAGAACAGTGTGATACTGTCAAGTCCCCCTACTGAAACATAGCAATCCAAGTCCCTTTTTCCACATTCATTATAGAATTCCCATGCTCTTATGCGCGCATAATTCACCTTAAATTCATATGGCATACTTTGTTTTACTCGGAAACTGGCAATTTTGTTGCCGGTGTTGAGCCGTTTATTTTTTTCAATGCAATTTTCCGTCATCGCTTGTTCCTCCTTTTACATCGCCACTTACATCGCCACAAACGCCACCGCCGCGGCGATGCCCACAAAGCCAAGCACCACCATAGCTTTCACGCAGCGCTTAAGCCCGGCGATATTGTCCGCTGCGTCGTACTCCCGCGACTTGCGCATCACGATGCACTCCGTGAGCGTCGCCGCGATTACGAGCACGACCAAGATGATTTTATTCTTCATAACTTTCTCTCCTACTTCCTTACTCTGAATTTTGTCGTAATATCCTGTCCGTTTGCCGGCGGAGAACTCCACTTTACCGTTCGGCTGAACGAAAAAATTCTCATACCTTGCGCGAAAGTAATATTCAGTGCATCGCACACCGATTTGGTTTCGACCCATTCGCCCGAAGTCAAGGCATCTAAAACTTTCTTGCGTTCTTCAGTGTTCACGTCTGATCTTCCTTTCATGTTTTCTTTTCACCGCCTGTCGCACATCACGGTGGAAGCCTACTTCATCCACAGCCTTCATGCGCTGTTTGTTCATCAGCAGCCGCATCAGCTTGTAACGCATGTACGTCTGGCACCCGTTGTGGCAGCTCACCGAACGCTGCGGGCACCCCCTCGGGCAGCAGGTCAGGTTCATGGCTTTCCCTCGCTTTCAATTTGCTCCAGCCCGCAGATCAACACGGAGCCGTCATTTTTCTTGTCGGTTAATTCTGCCTGGTAAAAGTCACTGCCGGTCTTACGGTCTCTGCGGAAGATGATCGCCGTCAGCTCGTAAGCGCTGCCGCTGTACTGCACCGTGCGGTTCATGTGTCGCTTAACTTCCCGCAGCTCCATCACAGCTCCTCAATGCGGATGTAGATGCCCGGAATCTTCGCCCAAAACTTTTCGGTGATCTCGGACGCCACCAGCGCGTCGTCTTTCCAGAACCCCTGCTGTGTCATAACGTCTTTGAGCAGCTTTTGCAGGTTGTCCGTGTCGGGCTTCGATGTGCGGTACTCTCCGTCCGCATGTCTGCCGTTCGGGAAGCACCATTTCGTCGTCAGCCGTACGCTGCCTGTGATCGGGCTTTCGGGTCTGTGCCTGCCGATGTAAGCGGCGAGCTTCTGTCTGGCGGCTTTCAGTTTATCGTCCTCGTAGAACTTTCGTGCCGACCAGTTCACGCGCTTCTCCTGATGCGTCACCGTCGGCGGCACCATCGGTACAAAAAACTCCAATATCATTTTGCTTCACCTCGTTAAATTGCTGAATTTTTGCTTTTGAAGAAAATTTGCTTTCGTCAAGGGTAGGGGAAGAAGTCGTGTGGGGGAACCTCATGACCCCCACACTTCTTCACCCCTTGACCGTGAGAGAAAGTGAAACGGATATATATACGTAGTATATATACTTTTTCCTTCTCTCGGAAAGGAAAGGAAAATTACTCGACTTTTTCCTTCCGTCGGGAGCCTTAAAAAGCGTTTGAGAGAAAGGGAAAATATCGATATTTTCCTTCTTTCCGAGCCTTGAGAGAAAGTACAGGGAAAGCTTTCCCTACCGATATTTTCCTTTCCCTGTCTTACTCACTTCGCCGTCCGAAAGCTCAAAATCTTTGCTGTCTTTAAGGTAATTACGCACCGTTTTTTCGCTTACGCCGAGGTATTCGGAGAGCTCCTTAACGCTCGCCTTGCCGCCCTCCCCCACCGCTTCAAACGCCGTGTCGAGCGATGCTTCACGTTCCTTTTTGCGCTCCTGCGGGGTCTTCTTGCGTCCGAAATTCTGCTTCCAGCCGGTGCCCTTCGGCGTGGCGTTTTCGGCTTGCAGGTCGAGCAGGATGCCCGTTTCGTCTGCCCGGTGGATCGGATAATCGAACCAAAAGTTCTTCGGCGCGAAGCGCGGAAACTCGCGCAGCGTGCCTTCGACACGCCATGCGGACTTTGCATTTGCAGCCGTACGCGCCCTTGACACATCGCCGAGCATTAAGTTGTATGACGCTTCCCGCAGGTGCTTTTTGCACAGCGCCATCATCTGCGTCGCGCTCAGTCGGTCATCGTCTCCGGCTTCGTCCGCCTTGCGGTAGCGCGTCAGCCAGTCGAGGCACACGGCGCACACCGCGCGGTTCTCCTGCTGCTCCTTGATGCCGTCGGTCAGCTCCAGCTCGATAAGGTCGATAAGCGCATCCGGATCGCGCGCAAATACGCCGGAGCCGGACGCACGGTCCATGCTCTTTTTGCCACCCTGCCCACCTTTTGAATGGTGGTGGCAGTAGATCACGGCGCAGCCGAGCTCCGTGCACACCTTGTCGAACTGGTTGCAGAAATGCGCCATCTGGTCGGCGCTGTTCTCGTCGCCGGTGATGACCTTGTAAATCGGGTCAATGACAATCGCCATGTAGCTCTTTTTTGCGGCGCGGCGAATAAGTTTCGGCGCGAGCTTGTCCATCGGTACGCTGCGCCCGCGCAGGTTCCAGATGTCGATGCGGTCGATATGCTCCGGCGCAAAGCCGAGCGCCGTGTAAACGTCGCGGAAGCGATGCAGGCAGGACGCACGGTCTAACTCAAGGTTTACGTATAGCACGCGTCCCGCCGTGCAGGGAAACGAAAGCCACGGCTTCCCCTCCGCGATGCAGCAGCACAGCTCGATGAGCAAATACGATTTGCCCGCCTTACTGGGGCCCGCCACGAGCATCTTGTGCCCCTGCCGCAGCACGCCTTCAATAAGCGGCGGCGCAAGCGCCGGCAGGTCGTCAAAGAATGTTGAAAGGTTTTCTTCGTCCGGCAGATCGTCGTTGACGCTCTCAATCCAGTCACGCCATTCTTCAAACGAGCTTTTGCCGATGTTCGTATCGACCAAAAACTGCTTGTGCTTACCGCGCACCACGCCGGGCATACGCGAAAGTCGTGAAGGATTGCGGTTTTGCTTATCGATGTCCAGTCCGTTTTTTGCACAGACCTTGTAGAGATAATCGACGCGTGCGCGGTATTCCTCATAGCTGCCCGCATCAACGCGCACAATCGCGTGCAGACTCTTGCCGCCGCTGTACACAAGGCAGGCGACCGGCAGCTCCAATTCACGTATGACGGCGTTCTGGCTCGCGATATCCATGCTGTCGGATTCAACAAGCGCATAGCGGTATTCCGTGATATTCTCGTTTTTCACACCCTTGCCGTCTAAGGGATTGAAGCGGATCCACGCACCGACGGCGGGGTTATAGTCGCCAAGCACCGCACCGAGGTCGTCGCCGCACTTATACAGCGCGCTGCATAATTCGCCTGCCGTTTGCGTGTAGCTGCCGCTTTTCGGCATGTACTTGCCGTCTTTCTCCCAGCTCTCGGTGACATAGCCCACCGTGTCCGTGCTGTCAAACAGCGTTTCGAGATACCGTATCAGCTCGGCGGCAGGCTTCCACTTTTCCGGCTCGTGAATGTCCTGCGCTTCAATCCAGTTCTTGTCCACCACAACAAATTCATCATGACGGTCGATCGTGTCGTTCCAATCGAGCTCATGGTCTGCTTTTGCGGGCTTGTAGCCGTTATCCAGCGCCATTTTGACGAGCGTCCCGGCGGTGATGCCTGTACCCGTAAACGTGTCCCATTTGCGCTCACATTCGCCCGGATGATACCGCTTTAAATCTCGGCGGCTCCAGGCATCCCAGTCCGAAGCCTTGTACCCCGCGTCCTTGAGCGCCATGCCGATGCCTGTCCAATCCGTATAATCGAGCAGAGCGGGGTCGATATAGTCAAGCAGCTCCAAGAGGTTCTCGTTGTTATACTCCATTTACGCCTCCGGTTTACGCCTCTGGTCTGAAGCTTTTCGGGTCAATGCCGTACGGCGTGCGCCAGTTGTTTGCGGCGATGCGGTCGATCATGCCGCGGGCGGTCTCGAACGACCATGTGCCCACGTGCTGAAATCCGCGCCCCTCGAGGAATCGTATTTGCTTTGGCGTCGTCAGTCCTGCCGTGCGGCGCTTTTCGAGCTTATCGAGGATCTTCGCCGCCTTGCCTGCGTTGCCGATCTCATCGGGGAAAATGCCGAACTTTTGAAGCGCCGAGATTTGCTTTTCGCTCGGCGGCGACATCTCCCACCCGAACGCCGGCACATAGCCGGAAAGGTCTTCCGCTTGAATGGACATTTCAAATTGCAGCGGATCCACAAGCCTTTTCTTGCGGCTGCGCATCTCGTTAAGCTGCTTTGCGAGTGCTTCTTCGCGCTGCGCTACAACGTCCTCGGATGCCGCTTTCTCCGCTTCTTCAAGGTCAACCGGCGCACCTGCGGCTTCTTCCATGTTGCGCGTCATCTGCTGCGCGACTTCTTCATTTTCGCAGATGAGGTTCGCCGGGTGGCAAAGCTCGTGGCGTTCCGTGTGCCAGAGAAAATCCAGTAAAAGCAGGTGGTCTTTGCCGGGGAATAATCGCGTGCCCCTGCCCACCATCTGGCTGTATAAGCTGCGCACCTTCGTCGGACGCAGCACCACTACACAGTCTACGCTCGGGCAGTCCCAACCTTCGGTCAAGAGCATACTGTTGCACAGCACGTTATAATCGCCGCGGTCAAACTGTTCCAGTATCTCCGCGCGGTCTGTGCTCTCACCGTTGACCTCTGCCGCACAAAAACCACGCTCGTTCAGAATATCCCGGAACTTCTGCGAGGTCTTCACAAGCGGCAGGAATACGACCGTTTTGCGGTCTCTGCAATACTTCATCATCTCGTCCGCAATGCCGTATAAATACGGGTCAAGCGCCGTGCCGAGGTCGGCGGCTTTGTAGTCGCCCGCCTGCACCGATACACCGGAAAGGTCGAGCTTCAGCGGCACGGTCAGCGCCTTGATCGGCGTGAGGTAGCCCTCCTTGATCGCTTTCGGCAGCGTATATTCATAGGCGAGTGACTGAAACACCGCGCCTAAATTCTTCATGTCTCCTCTGTCCGGCGTTGCCGTCACGCCGAGCACCTTTGCGGTGCTGAAATGGTCCAGTACGCGCCGGTAGCTGTCCGAAATGCAGTGGTGCGCCTCATCGATGATGATCTTGTCAAAATAGTCGTAGTCGAACCCCGCAAGGCGTTTTTCGCGCATCAGGGTTTGTACGGACCCCACGACGATGCGGTACCAACTGCCGAGGCAGCTCTCCTGCGCTTTTTCCGTCGCGCACAAAAGCCCTGTTGCCGTGCGAATCTTGTCCGCGGCCTGTTCAAGCAGCTCCCCTCTGTGTGCCAGAATCAGCACGCGGTCGCCGTCCCGCACGCTGTCCTCGGCGATCTTTGCAAAGACAATCGTTTTTCCGCAGCCGGTCGGCAAAACAAGCAGCGTGCGATCCACGCCGCACGCCCACTCATTTTCAACTGCCTGCCTTGCCTCCTGCTGATATGGTCTCAGCTCCATCAGAAGTCACCCGGTGTAAAGCTCGGTGTCGGCGCGGCGGGTGCCGTTTCCGGGTCTAAAAAGCGCGTTATCTCGTTCGATTCGTGTTCTTGGTTGTCCTTCTCACCTATCCATTTGCGGACACCGATATGTGCACGGCCGCGTGCACCGGGTACGGCAGCCCAGTTCATCTTGAGCGGCTGCCCGTGCTTGCGCTGCCCGATGCAGGTGAAGAACGCGCACAGCAAGCCCTCGCAGCGCGTGTGCAGCAAAAGGTTGTGCTGCACGGTGACTACGCCCTCGGGCGTCACCACGTCAAGGTCTAAGATCGCCTTCGGGCAGGGTCCGATTTTAGCACCGCCGTTATACCGTGCGCGGGTCAGTTTGCTTACGGTAAAGCTGTAATCGCCCTCCGGAATAATTCTGAAATTACTTTCGTTTTCTATGGTGTCTTCCCAGTCCATTGCTCTTTCGTTCGTTGTGTTTGCCATGATCTGTTTCTCCTTATACGTCAAACGGTAAATCTCTGTTGCTGCGGATTACTGAAAATACTTTCGGCCATGCGCCGATCAGCACGCCCTGCACGAACGCAGGGTCATAGCTCGAGATCGGTGTGTCTTCGGGATAATAGCCCTTCTGCCCAATCGCCATTTGAATTTCCTCTGCGGTTACATGCTCCGGGCGCATGAGGTCTGCAAGTGCTTTCGGCACGTAAGACGGAATGCTGTACGCTTCTTCTGTCGGTGTCTCGTCTAATACGGCGTTCATCTGCTGCACCGGCTCTGCGTTTGTCGGTACGGCTGCCTGCATCGGCTTGCCGCCGATGCACTGCGCGATCTGCGCGTATTCAAACGGCAGTTCATCCGCCAGACCGAAACGGTTCTTCGCGTCCCAGCACGGGTGGTGAGACGTATACATGACGCGCTTGCCGCCCTGTGCCTTGAACTTCTGCCCTTTGTCGTCCGTCTGCACGGCGAACGTCTTGTAGTTCGCGAACAGCACCATGTCCGCCCATTCTTTGACGAGCGGCGAGATCTGGCTGCCGGTCTTCTTGCCGAGCTTCATCTCGTAGCGGTCATACGCCCCCATTTCGTCCGGCTGTTCAAATTTGCGCATCTGTGCGTGCGCGGTCAGCACAACATGTACGCCCGCCTGTACGATTTCTTCAAGACTGTTGAGGAACCGCCCGAATTCCTCTTTTTCGTATACATAGCCGTTTCCGTAGCCGAAATCTTCGATGCCCTTCTTCTGGTATCGGCTGCAAATATCGTCGATGCAAAGCTGTTCCGCCCAGTCGATCGTATCGATGATGAGCGTGCCGCACACCTGCGGGTTCTGCTTGACGTATGTAAGCTCCTGCCGCAGCATCTCCCAGCTTGTGGGCTTGTCCATGCGGCGCACGTCCATATATTTCGTGCTGCCCTCGGTGTCGATGAACAGCGGGTTCGGGAACTGCGCGGCAAAAGTCGATTTACCGATGCCCTCCGGTCCGTAAATGACGACTTTTTTCGCCGATTCGATTTTGCCAGATGTGATATTCATTAGAATTCTCCTGCCTTCCATTCTTTTTTCTGCGGCACTTCGCCCTTGACATAGCCGTCTTCAATGATGATCGAGCACTCGCCGCCGGTGCTGACACGCGTCGCGATCGCCTGCAAGCCCTCCTGCTCGAGCCATGTGCCGAAGTCCTGTAAGGTCTCCGGGTCCATCTGTTCAAGCTTATCGATGAGCACAAACCCGCAGTTCGGGTTCAGTTTGCGTACAATCGCGGTCGAGACCTTGAGCTGCTCACTGCCGCTCATGCTGTCCCATCGGTGCCCGTTGTACGTCAGTTCGCCGTTTTCCACGGATAAGCCCGGCAAAGGCAGCGACGCGTTTTTCAGCAGGTCAATCTTTTTCTGCCGCACGTCGTTCAGCTTTGCGGTCATGGTATCGTACTCGGCGCGGTGCGCGTCCGCATCTTCCTCGGCCTTCTCTTTATTGAGGTTCGTGCGCACCTTTTCGTTGATGACCTCGATGTCGCGGATATTCTGCTCGAGCTCTGCGGTCGATTCATCGTGCAGATTTTCCGCGCTTTTCAGCGCACATTCCAAGTCACGTTCGGTCTTTGCAAGCTGCTGACTGTATGTTGCAAGCTCTGCGCGCAGGTTTTCTACTTTCTTTGTCAAGCGTTTATGTTCTTCACTGATTAAAGTGACATTCATGCGTTTACGATGGTTCTCACCGTTTTTCGCGAGAATCTCTTGCTGTGCCCGGATGAGCTCGCTTGCGGAAATCGGTTCCTTCGGTGCATCCGGGTAATACGGCATTTCTTTCGCAAACTTCGCTTTCTGGTCGGCAATCTGCCCGATTGCACGGCGGCGATTGTAGAGGTCGTTTTCCTGCACCTCGAGCTCTTTGAGCTGCGGGCCTACGCCGATGATCTTCAAAAGCACTTCAGCTTTCTCGCGCGAAGACGCTTCCATAAATTTCGGCAGATCAATCGCAAGTTCTTCCACAAACTCATTTAGGAGCTGCTGTCCGGCGCGCTTGCCGGTCGGGTCCGTGACTTTGAGGTCGCTGTTTTTACCCTTGCGTTCCACCTCAAGTCCGTTACTCATGACGATATGTAAGTGCGGCGGGATTACCGAACCCTCTCTTACGGCCTGCGACGGGCGGTAGCGGTCGCCGCCCAGTGCCCAGGCGATGCTGTCCAGCACAGAAGTCTTGCCCTGGTTGTTGCGTCCGCCGATGATGGTCAGTCCGTTTTCGGACGGCTCAATCTTCACGGCCTTGACGCGCTTCACGTTCTCAATTTCGAGCTTATTGATCTTCATCATTTCTTCAACACCTCGTTCACGACTGTCTTTTACAGTTGTACGCTTTGTCATGTTAAAACTCCTCCTTGAGCACGCGGCGAATGGCGTGGTTTCTGGCCTTATTTTCGATTTCTGTCAGCTTATCGGTCGAAAGCTTTTGCTTCTGAGCCATGTAATAAATTACGGATACGACCGCGCCGTACACAGCAGTTAAATCATCTCCGAGTTTAATATTCGCGGTTACGTCGACGCCGCCGTCCGGGTTTTGCTCTGCAAGCAAGAAAGACCCCTTGACATTCTCAAGAATTCTGTCTATACTCAAATCAGAGTGTTTATCCGACTCTTTCGCCGTTTCGACTGCTGCAACAGCCGAAGCGGCATTTTTCTTTTGAATGAGCTTTTCGTAAAGTCTCTGGGTGTCGTCTCGCAAATCCGCGAGATCGTCGGCGAGGTCGCTGTACAGCTCCGTTTCTTCGCTGTTATCCGCGACGTTCATCGCCGCTTTCAACGCGTCCGCCATGCCGTCGAAGGCGGCTTCTACTTTGTAATACAGGTTCATGCGTTTCTTTCCTTTCTTTTTCTGTACGCATTGATGTTCACGATATTCCCGCACGACCGTGCGGCTTTTCTTTTCCTGCGCTGCGCGGAGATGAGCCGATCAATGACGATCTGGAGCCCGAGCACGGACCCCACGACCGTCCTGATCAGCATCGCAAAGCCGAGCAGCTTGACTAAAATCATGCTTTACACTTCCTTCCAGAATCTAAATCTTCGGGTGGGTCACGCGGGTTCTGCCGTAACCTTCCGGCTTCTCGCCCCAGTCAAAGTTTGTCAGATGCAGGCCATAAGTTTTACGCCACATCATGTCCAGCGCCGCTTCCACGCATCTGCGGTTCTGCGCCACCTGCTCCGGTGTCTCGTCTAAGTATCGTACAATCACCGTCGGCGTGCCGAGGTCGCGCTCCTTGCGTATTTTAGGGGCTTTCTTCGCAGTCGTTTCTTTCATGAAAATCACCTCTTTTCTTTTTATGCGGTGTCGGTTTGTCCATATCCCGCAGCCCTCCCACCTGCCGCCCGTTCAATGACAAGAAAATAATCACTTCGGCGCAAACAAAATGAAATCATGGGAGGTAAGTTCCGGGCGGCATGGGGCAAGGCTGCGGGGCGGGTTGCAAATTTGTCGAGTTGACGTTACAATAATAAAAAAATGAAAGTAGGTGTAATCATGGAACTCGACAGTGCAACTTTGGTGGCTTTAATTGCTGCAATCGCTGCAATCATTGCACCGGTTATAACAAGCTGTGTAACTGGCTTGCTCGAAAACCGCCGCCATAAATTGGATATATCAATCGAAAAAATGAAACTGGTATACCCGGAAAAGCAGCAGGCTTATTTAGCTTTAGCATCCGAGTTATCCCGCTTGGTAGATAGCAACGGGAACGGATATGATCGAATAAAATTGATTTCGCTCCTTAACCGTGCTTTAATACTCTGCGATGAAAAAACCGAAGAAGCTTTACTCGGCGTACGCAACGTGTGTTTCAACGGCGAGTCTCCTTGGAATTATGCTGTATATGCGCTTAGGCAAATGAGCCGTGAATTGCGAGATACGCAAGCACAAATAGACAAATCACACCGACGCTGTAAATAGCCATAGCCACTCTTTTTCCTTTCCCGATCAAAACGATTGAGAGTATCGCAACAAGGATAAGTATCCACAGACAAGTTTTCAATGTTTACCTTCTTTCTCCTCTCCACTCGGCATATTTAATACCGAGTCAATCAAGTCTAAGTTCACTTCCTCCCCTCCTCTCACTCTTTACCATAATTCGGTATCTTTTAGAGTTACCCGCGTGCAAAAAAAATTTCGGCTGGGTTTTGAATTTTAAGCAGCGAAATCATCTTATCGATTTCATCACTGCCGAAAACGCCTTTTTTCATCTTCCCATAGAATGTTTTAGGCGTAATACCAATAGCTTTTGCTACACTCGCCTGCGACATATTGCGCTTGGTAATGATGCCGCGCAGTTCGTCAGTCTGGATCATTTTTTGTATCACCTCTTTTAGTATCTTTTTAGGTTACCTTGAGTATAGCACGCGCAAAGTAACTTGTCAAGATATTTTTTTCTTGACTTGTAACTTTTTCGTGATATAATGAAGTCAAACAGGAGGTGAATTAAATTGACCAAAGGAGAACGTATCAAAGCCAGACGCGAAGAGCTCGGCATCACGCAAGTTGCTTTAGCTGACATGATAGGCGAGAGCAAGCAAACCGTATATAAATACGAAAGTGGTCTGGTTTCCAATATTCCTTCCGATAAGGTAGAACTCATTGCTAAAGCTTTAGGAGTTCAGCCCGAATGGATCATGGGTTGGGATGTTTCAAGCTCCCCTATCCCGCCCGGCTTCATTCCGCTGCCGAAAACATACAAAGTTCCGCTCGTTGGGCGCATTGCCTGCGGTACGCCGATCACGGCTGAAGAAAACCTCGAAGGCTATATAGATGTACCCGTTGACCGTCAAGTAGACTTCGCGTTGCTGTGTGAGGGGGACAGCATGGTTGATGCCGGCATTAAGAACGGCGACGCCGTGTATATTCGTAAGCAACCGACCGTAGAAAACGGACAAATTGCCGCTGTGCGTATCAACGGAGAAGCGACCTTAAAGCGCGTGTATATCAACGGAAATACAATGGTACTCCAGCCTGCAAACGCAAGCTATCCCCCGCTCACCTATTCACTCTCCGACTTAGAAGACGTAGCCATTGAAGGGCTCGCCGTCGGTTTTACGCATTGGTTTTAATCAAAAATGAATAAGAGAGGTATATTTTATGGGTTTACTTGATATTTTTCGCGCTGGTAAAATCCGGCAGGAAAACGAAGCATTAAAGTTGCAGAATAATTTCTTGATACAGAAAAATGCTTTTCTGGATAAGAAACTGCATGATCTCGGCTGCGAAACCTATGAACAGGTGCAGCAGAAATGCGTAGAAGTGCAAAAGCAGATCGGTCAGCATGAAATCGAACTGGATAATCTTGCAAAGCGCTATGAAACAGCAAATGCGGATTTAGCCGAGACCACGAATTCTCTCTCCAAAACGGAAAAACAACTCCAGAGTGCAAATCAGCGCCTGCGCAAAAGCAAGGAACTTTACAAAGCCGTAATGTCCTGTGTTGAAAACTTCACGACATTTGACATTTCCCCGTATAATTGCAAAATCCCGGACGTGAATTTAAAAGAAGCTGATGAGCTCGCCCCGTCGGTCATTCTCAAGCTGCACAGCATGGACGTGCAGTCCCTGCGCAAAGCCTACCGAGAGAACGACCGTCAAATTGAAAGCGTCATGCAGCGATACGCACAACGCTACACCACAAAGGCAAACCAAGCTATTTATAAGCTGATGACCATTGCGCTTCGTGCTGAATTGCAGAACATTCTGACTGATTTGAAATATGAAAAGCTGGATAAAGCGCTCGAGAACGTGCGGTCAATGACGGCTAAGTATTTGCAAATTGCGTCAGACGGTAATCAATCCATTGCCGGAACGCTCACAAAATTTATCGGTGAATTGGAATACCTCTTTTGCAATGCTGTAAAAATCGAGTATAACTACTACGTCAAGAAAGAACAGGCACGCCAGGAGCAACTTGCTTTGCGCGAACAGATGCGACAGGAAGCCGAGGAGCGTAAGGCTCTCGAAGTGGAAAAGAAGAAAGTCGAAGCTGAAGAAAAGAAGTATCAGAACGAGATTGAAAAGCTCTTTGCGCAGGCTGAAACCGCGAACGATGTTGAAAAAGAGAAATTACAGGCACGCATTTTGGAGTTGCAGGCACAGCTTTCCGATGTCGCCGTGCAGAAAGAAAGAATTGCTTCTCTCGCAAACGGCCGCGCCGGCAACGTGTATATTATCAGCAACCTCGGTTCGTTTGGTGAGAACATGTTTAAAATCGGCATGACACGCCGCCTTGAACCGCAAGATCGTATCGATGAGTTGGGCAGCGCAAGCGTACCGTTTAAATTTGACGTGCATAGCTTTATCTTCTCGAACGATGCCGTCGGTCTCGAAGCAAAGTTGCATGAGATGCTCAACAGCAAGCGCGTGAACAAAGTCAACCGCCGCAAAGAGTTCTTCTATGCTTCCATCGATGAGCTCGAAAAATTGGTGCAGGAGATTGAGCCCACTGCCGAATTCAACCGCACCATGATCGCCGAAGAATACCGTCAGTCCCAGTCTTCCGACGTTATCTATACCGATGACATTTCAGACGACGATGAGGACGAAGATTAGTAAATAGAAAAAGCCCCGCCGGTGCTACCAACACCAGCGAGGCCGCCCGGGTCACCCCGGTGGACAATATAAGTCCTGAACAAACTATATTGTACCACCTGACCCGGGCAAAAGCAATAGCCCGGGCATTTTTATGCCCAAAATTAGTCGTTCTCTTTTGAGAGCGTGGATAGAAATAGGACGTGGATAGAAATAGCCGCATATAATAGAGCGGGATAAAAACAGGAGGTACATAAACAATGAGATACGCGATATATCTGCGCAAAAGCCGTGCGGATGATACGTCCGAGCCGCTGGAGGTGACCTTGCAGCGCCACCGCCAGATGCTCGAAAAATACATGCAACAGCACGACATCGCCGTGCAGGACGAAGACGTTTTTGAAGAAGTCGTCTCCGGCGACAGCCTTTACGCGCGTCCGCAAATGCTGCGTCTGCTCGAGGCCGTCGAAGCGGGCACATACACCGGCGTTCTGTGCGTGGATATACAGCGCCTCGGGCGCGGTTCCATGCAGGACCAGGGCATGATCTTAGACGCATTCAAGTGGTCTGACACGAAGATCATCACCCCCACGCGCACCTACGACCTCTCGAACGATATGGACGAGACCTACACCGAATTCGAGAGCTTTATGGGGCGGCAGGAATACAAGATGATCAAAAAGCGCCTGCGCCGCGGATTGAACGCGACGATCGAAAACGGCGGCTATATCGCGAACGCACCGTATGGCTACGACAAGACAAAAATCGGTAAAACGCCCTCACTGAAGATCAATGAAGCCGAAGCGAAGTTTATCCACATGATTTTCGACCTCTACCAAAGCG
The DNA here is from genome assembly GCF_046974225.1 of Hominenteromicrobium sp. Taxonomy (NCBI): domain Bacteria; kingdom Bacillati; phylum Bacillota; class Clostridia; order Eubacteriales; family Oscillospiraceae; genus Hominenteromicrobium; species Hominenteromicrobium sp. Next base: position 32,221 of record NZ_JBKWAE010000020.1, read on the forward strand.
GCATGGGTACGGCGACCATCGCAACGACGATCGACCGGCTCGGTGCAAGGCCGCGCCGCGGCGAGCATTTCGCGCGCTCCACGGTGCTCAAGATACTCAAAAACGACGTGTACCGAGGGAAGATCGTCTGGAACCGAAAGACGTGCGTGCGCCCCGGACAGCGCGGAAACGAGCATCACCTCACGATCTACAACGCCCCTGAAAAGTGGACTGTTGTTGACGGACTGCACCCGGCGATTATCGACAACGAACAGTTTGAAGCCGTACAGCGGATCCTTGCAGGGCACTATCACCCACCTGCAAACACCGGCAAGCGCATAAACCCCTTAGCCGGTCTCGTACTTTGTGGAAACTGCGGGCGGCCTTTGCAGCGCATTGCAATCCAGTCTGCCGGAGGGCCCTTGCTCGGCTGCCAAGTGCCCGGGTGCATCGTGTCCAGCAAGCTCGAATACGTCGAGCAAGCCGTTCTGCTGGAAATCCAAAAGGAGTTTGATAAGCTCTGCGCCAACGCGGAGCAGAAGCAGCAGAAAAGCAAAATCGACTACGCAGCCATGGCGAAGTCCATAGATGCCGAGATCGGCACGGCACATCAGCAGCTCGGCCGCCTGTACGATCTGGTGGAACAGGGCGTGTACACCATCGAGGTGTTCAACGAGCGACGCGGCGCCTTGCTCAGCCGCATATCGGCGCTGGAAGATGACCGTAAGAACCTTGTCCCGCCCCAACAGCTCGACCTCGAAAAAATGCGTGCCAACATTGAAGCCGTGTTCGACGCCTACCCCACCGCCGATTTCAACACGAAGAACCAACTACTGAAATCCATCATCGATAAGATCGTATATAACAAGCAAAAAGGCGTTCAACCAAAAGGGTTTACCCTCGAGGTTTTTTTACATTGCCTGTACTTATAGCTTGCGCAATGCTTTGATAAAGACTGCTTAGAGGATTTACGTGTGCTGTTTCCCGCCTCGGTGCAGCCCGTTGTGGACGCTTCCGCTAATGTGCGGGTGCGGGACGTTGATGTAATCTCTGTGTACATTGATATGCAGCCGATCCCCTTTAACCGCGGGTATTATTCCATTGATCTCACGTTTTTCTTTGACGTATCTTTGGAGCTGTACGGCGGCGCGACAGTGGGCTGCGAACGCGTAAGCGGTATTTCAATTTTCAATAAGAAGGTCATTCTCTACGGCAGTGAGGGCAACGTGAAGATGTTTACAAGCGAGAGCTGCCGTGACGAAGCCGATTTACAGGGCAATAAGGTCTTACCCAAGGCGACTGTGCAGGTCGCACAGCCGGTGGCGCTTTCCGCAAAGCTTTGCGAGCACTGCCGCTGCGGCTGCGAGCCCTGCTGCGTGATCCCGGACTGCATTGCAAGCCGTTACGGCGGCGCGTTTGAAACGGTAGAGCAGAAAAACACCGTATACGTGACGATCGGCCTGTTTACCATCGTGCAGATTGTGCGGAATGTGCAGATGCTCATTCCCGCGTTTGATTTCTGCATTCCGGATAAGGAATGCGTCACCTCTGGCGACAATCCCTGCGAGCTGTTCCGCAAGATTGATTTCCCGACCGACGAATTTTTCCCGCCGAAAGCGAGCGACTGCGGCTGTGGCTGCGGCAGACAAAATTAGAACCGCATTTGAATAATATAAGCCGTGCACTTTGAAAACGGGTGCACGGCTTACTCTTTTTATACTTTTGTCAGTCTTGCGAAGTTTGCAAACAGCTTTTTGGTGCCGACTTTGTCAAACGCGACTTCGAGCAGCGTATCGTTCGCCATCGGCGTGGCGGAAACGATGAGACCCGTGCCGAACGCCTTGTGCAGGACAGTATCGCCTACGCGG
>NZ_JBKWAE010000021.1:0-26782 GCF_046974225.1 Hominenteromicrobium sp.
TAGTGGCAGGGCTGGCTATCCATGTCTTGTGCTTCTCTACCGTACATGAGCATTAGCGCCGGGGTTGTCCGAGCCATAGCCCTCCAGCAGATTGACCACGCCCCACACGCCAAGGCCAGCGCCGAGGGCAATCACAAGGGTCTGCAAAGTGGTGATGGCAGAAGCGAAAAACTGCATATAGCCTCCTATTCTCCGGGGACAAAGCCCCGGCCATGAAAAAAGCCGCCCTTGCGGGCGGCAGCCTACTAACTGGTTTTTATACAAGGTTTCTTTTTTGCGGGAGGGGCTCTTGGTAACATAAAAAGGGCTCCTTTCTCATTGCTTGGCAATTTGAATTGCGGTATAATGTAGATAAAAACAATTAGTGAGGTGAAAATAAATGACTGATTGGGCAATGGTTGTGTTAACCGCAATCTATGTTTTAGCTACAATTCTTATTTGCTACTATAACTATGGGGCAACCAAGGCTTCAAGAGATCAAGCTGCTGAGATGCGCCGTCAATATGAAGAAGATAATCGTCCATATATAACCGTTGAGCTTATTTATGAGCGAAAAGTGTTTTACGGGCTGCGTTTTTCAAATCATGGAAAACGTCTTGCAAATCATGTACGCATACAACTTGACCAAACTTTTTTAGACAGCCTCAAAGAGCCTTCATTTAGCGAAATGTTAAAGCGAGCAAACGGCAAAGAATGTATTATTGGAATTGGGCAACATTATGATCTCTACTTCGGCTCAAACAAATTCCGTGAAAACACAGACAAATATCCTCTTTCGGGGCAAGTGGTCTACCAAGATGGTGAGCGTACATACAAAGAAGCGTTTAACATTGATTTTGACTCCTATGCAACATTCTTTTCCGTGGACTGCGATTTTGATGATTTTTTGAAAGAAATGAAAGCCCAGACCAGAGAATTGCACGGAGTTGGGGAGAAGTTGCAACAGTTGGTTACAGTCCGCCAAGTGAGTGCCGATAACACAGACAGCAAATCAGAATAATTCTTCTAACTCACACTTTCGTCGTAAGGCAGAGTGTGAGTTCTTCTTTGGGACGAAATGTCCCAAAGCTCTATACAAAAGCGTCCGGGTCGTCGAGGTCGTCATAGTTGAGGATGTCCTCGTCCTCGTCTGTGAGCGCCTCGTCCGGCACGGACACTTCGTACACCTCACATTCCTCGTTCATACCCGGTCGCCTGCGGCGGTCAATGAGCCTGTCGAGGTCAAAGGCGTTTTTCACTTTATCGGCCTCCGCCGTAAAGCGATAATTGGGGTGCTGTTTCAAATCGTATTTCTTGGAATAGAACGGCGGCAGCCCTCGGAGCTGCAAAATGCACCGATCTCCGGGCATGGTGGCAAGCTCACTTGGGGTCATCAGCTCCCGCCCCAGCCGTTGGGTGTTCTGACTGTAACTTTCAGACTGGCCCCGTGAGCGCCCCTCGGTCTGCATGGAGATGGTGGCCTTGCCCAGCCAGTTCTCGGAAATTTCCTTGATGGTGCTGGCCTCACGGCCACCGAGGAACAGCACGCTGTCCATGTTGCCAAGGATGGTTTCAGTGTTCTTATCGTAAATGGCCTTGCATTGAGCAAGCTGCTGATACAGCAGGCACAGGCTGATCTCCCGTGAGCGGATGACCGCCACCAGCTTTTCCAAAGTCGGCACCTGTCCGGTGTTGGCCGCCTCGTCCCACAGCACCCTCACATGATAGGGCAGCCGCCCGCCGTGAACATTGTCCGCCCGTTCGCACAGGAGATTGAACATCTGCGAAAAGGCCAGCGCCACAAGGAAATTGTAGGTACTGTCGGTATCGCTGATACAGAAAAAGGTCGCCGTCCGGCAATCTCCCATGCGGTCAAGCTCCAGCTCGTCATAGGACATGATCTCCCGAAGCTGGGGAATATCAAAGGGAGCAAGCCGCGCGCCGCAAGAGATCAAAATACTTTTGGCCGTCTTGCCGCTGCTTAGCTTGTATTTTTTATACTGCTTCACTGCAAAGCAATTCGGCTTGCGCTGTTCCAGCCCCTTGAACATATAGTCCACGGCGTTGAGAAAGTCCTCGTCATCCTCCTTGACCTCCATGCCGGAGATCATGTCCACCAGCGTATTCATATTGCGATCCTCCTCGGCTCCCTCAAAAATGATGTAGCCCAGCAGGGCGCAGTACAAAAGCGTTTCCGCCTTCGTCCAGAACGGATCGCCCTCCTTGCCCTCGCCCTTGGTGTTGGAAATGAGGGCGTTGACAAACTTTAGAATGTCGGCCTCGGTCTTGATATACGCCAGCGGGTTATAGTGCATGGATTTTGAAAAATCAATGCTGTTGAACACCTTGATTTTGTAGCCCCGTTTTTGCAAAAATGAGCCGACCTGCCCCAGCACACCGCCCTTGGGGTCTACCACCACATAGGAAGAATGTGCTTGCAGGAGTTGCGGCGTGAGCCAAAAGCGGGTCTTGCCGGAGCCGGACGAGCCGATCCCGCAGAAATTGAGGTTGCGGGCGTTAGCGGGATTTTTCGGACGGGTGTTCATGGTGAGCCGTTCCGTGGCGGTCAGCAGCATATTGTTTTCAAATTTAGGATCGACAAAGGGCTTGATGTCCTTTTCGTTGCCCCAGCGGGCGCTGCCGTACTCCGCATCCCGGCGGTATTTCTTGGCGTTCTTGCTTTTGAAGTAAATCAGCAGGCGGAACGCCACCGCGCCCACAATACCCACCAGCCAGTCAAAGAGGGCAAGGCCGGGGGCGAAATCGGCAAAGGCCGCGCCGACGGTCTGTCCCAAACCGATAAACTTATGGGCAAAATCGCCGCCCGCCGCCAGACGGTAGGCCGTCCCCAGCTTGAGGAACGCCCAGCCGATGAACACATAGGGAATGTTTGGCAGCACATATTTACGGAGCTTATCTGTCATGCGACACCTCCTTGATATGCTCCTTGGGCGGCTTTTCCTTGGCAAGCTGCTGTTCCGCCTGCTTCATCTGTTCGGGGATCGTGGGTTGGCGGGACTTGGCCTTATCCAGTACCTTGCGGGAGTATTCCGAAAAGCAGGCGGTCATAGCGTCCGCCTGCCCGGACTTGAAGAACAGCAGGTATTTCCCCGGTTCGGTCTGATAAAAGGCATAGTCCACATTCCATTTCCGGGCTACCCGGTCAAAGAGCTTTGTGTCCCCGGACAGTTCAAGGCTGCTGGTGGATGTGCCGTGCGCCATGAGCTTTTTTACGGTCTGCTTGCCGTGAGGTGTCTGCTTTGCCCGGTGCGCCTTGGCGATCTTGCGCCCCACCGCCCGGACAACATAGGCAAGCCCCCGAGCGGTCAGCTTCGACGCCTTCACCGATATGGCAATCGTGCGCCGGGAAATATCCTCATCTACCAGCCGTCATCGCCTCCTCTCTGATAGAATTATGACCTTGGGACAAGTTGTCCCAAGGTCAGCGGTCATCATGCTCCTTTCTCGGGTGCAGGCGCTCGCCCTCCAAAGAGGAACGGTCTATGACCTCCTTGTAGGCCGCCATCTGCTCCCGGATATTCAACTTGGGGTACGCAAAAATGCGGTGTTCGGCGGGAATGTCCTCGATGCCGTGGTACACCTCCTTGAAGTCGCCGCTGCGGGTCAGATAGCCCGTGGGGGCGAAGTGGCCGCCCTCGTTGATCCGCATATCCCGCCCATAGGCTTCAAAATCGAAGTAGGGCAGCACATTATCCGGCACATCCAACAGCTCCATGTCCTCCACATAGATGCGCCCCAGCGTTTCATCGTCGGTCACGCCGGGGTGCAGCTCGTAGCAGTCCAGATTGTGAACGAGATTGATGATGTCTGCCACGCTGGAAGTATGGTCGCCCTTGTTGAGCGCAGCCTCCAACGTTTCGATCTCGTCGCTGTCCAGCTCGGAAATGAGGTGCGCCAGATGGTTCAGTTCGTCCAAGTTTTCATACTCGGTGAGATAGTCGTATAAGCCCATCACATCGCCGTCAAAGGCGGTGATGAAAAACTCCTCATACCGCACACCGTCCACGCCGATGTTCTTTAAGAGCGATTGCACCTCCTCTGTGGTGGCCGGAAATTTCAGCGTTTCCCCCACAAGCTGCCCCTCGGCGTATTTGCCGAGGTTGGTGATGTAGGCTTCAAATACCGTCATTTGCACCTCCTTTTGTCAGCGCCTCCGCAATCCCTGCCATGATGTACTCGGCGCAGGGCAGCGCGATGGCGTTTCCCAACGCCCGGTAGCGGTGGGAGGATAGGATTTTCTCGTCGTCCGCACCGTACCTTGTCCAGCCCTCCGGCAGCCCCATCAGCCGCTCACATTCCGTTTCCGTGGGAAAGCGGACGCAGCCCCCGGCGGGATCATCCTCATACCAAAAGGCAAAGGGCGAAATGCCGCCCGCTAACAGAGTGGGAAAAGGGTCAGTTGGCAGTCCGAAGCTGTTTCGGAACGCTGTTTCCGTCCGTTCCTTGGCGGACGCCCGCATACGGAAGCATTGAAAGGGTCGGGTAACTGGTACACGCCGCCCTGCTTCAATAAAAGAGCCTCGATCTCCGCAGGCGGCGGGCAGCCCGCGATCTCCGCCAAGTGCAGGAAGTGACTGCATTGTGCGGGGCTTAAAAAGTATTTCGTGGGAACGCCGTCCTCCAAAGTCTGCCACAAGAAAGATGCGCTGCCGTCGTGCCAGCCGGGGGCTTGCCCAATGCTGGGCGTCCATGAGCCGCCAGCAGAGGTCAGGCGTTCGCCCTCGCACCATTCCGGCTCCTGCCCATCTTCCAGAAGCAGGCATTGAAACATCGGCGTCTGTGAAAGCGGATAGGACGGCTCTAAAATCCATCCGGTCATTTGATGAAAACGCTCCCATGACGTTTTCCCAAACAGCGATTGCTGGAAATAGACCATTTGTCGCCTCCCTCATTTCACGGATAATGCGGATGGCTTGAAAGAACAGGCTGGACTTTTCTCCCGCAAGCCCCTTGCGGTTGCCGATCTGCGAAAGATTTTGACATGGTGAGCCAAAGGTGATGATATGGACGGGCGGGAGATCCCGCCCGTCCAGCTTCGTCACATCCCCCAAATGCGCCATATCGGGAAAGTGGCGTTTCGTGATGGAGATAGGGGCTTTTTCAATCTCGCTTGCCCATACCAGCTCAATGCCGCAGCGCACCGCCGCCAGCGGGAATACGCCGATCCCGTCAAACAGGCTCCCCAGCCGGAGCGCCGTCATCTTATCTGCGCCCCTGTCCCTTGACGGTCAAAATGCCCTCAAGGGTGGTGGCGGTGATCCCCAGCCGCTGGGCAACGGCGATGTCGTTCTTCATGGCCTCGGTGACGGTATGGCCGCACACCACCAGCACATGAGAACGGCGGAGCAGGTCGCGCCCCATGTCGATGCCGCTCTTATGCTCCTCGGGAACGGCGTCATTGAGGAAAAGCGGCTGATAGAGCGTCGGGCAGATGGGCGAAAAGCCCGCCTCATACACCGTGCGGCAATACTGCGCCGCCAGCTTTGTGTTTTCGTGGTCGCTGCCGCACCATGCAGCGGTGATATATGCGAGGGGTCGTTTCATTGTAAAAACCTCCAATTCATAAACGAAAGACCTCGGGACAAAAAGTCCCAAGGTCACTTTTCAAGATCTGTTTTCTTTTCGGGCTTACCCAGCTCGGGCGGCTGCTTGGCCTTCCAGTCATCCAGCAGAGAAATGATTTTGTCCTTCATTTCCCTCGGGGACTTGTCCTTGCCGAAATACTTTTCCAGTTCCGCACTATTGATGATCACCTTGTCTACCTCCTTTTTCTCCTGCGACAGAATCCCGTCGATCACATCACCGTTGAGTTTGCCGTCCTTGTCCAGCTCCCGCATTTTCTGTGCCTGCGACAGCGAGGGCGAGGACTGCTGCCCCTCGATGGACACGGCGATATACCTCTGATTTTTGGGACGAATGAATGAGATCTCCACCGCTGGGGTGAACGCCAGCTTTTTCTCGTCCACCATTTTCTGCAAATCCGGCACAAGCTCGGTCAGGCGGATATACCGCTGCACCTGCTTGTAGTTCATGCCGTTGCGATCTCCCACGACCTGCGTAGAGCGTTTTCCGGCGTCCTTGTCCTCCTCGCCGGGGCGGGAGCCTTGGTGCTTGATGGCCTCCACCTGCATTTTGAGCGACTGCGCCTTTTCCGTGGGCAAAATGCGCTCACGGTGGCGGAGGTTGTCATCCGTCATGGCGAGGATGGCTTCATCGTCCGTCATGTTGCGGACGATACACGGCATATTCGCAAATCCGGCAAGCTCGCTTGCCCGCTGGCGGCGGTGGCCTGCGATGATCTCATAGCCGCCATCCTCACGGGGACGCACCAGTGCGGGCTGATTGACGCCCGCTGCCTTGACCGACTCCACAAGCCCCTGCATCTCCGCATCGTCCCGGACACCAAACGGGTGATTTTTGAACGGGTGCAGGTCAGACAGGTTGAGATAGACGATCTCCTCTTTTTCGGCACGGGTAGCGTCACGGGGCGCAGACGGCTCCGGCGTGACCTCCGTGCCAGCGGGAGCGCCGCCTTTATCCACGGCAGGCTTCTCCGGGACGGGCTTGCTTTGGGACTTTTTGTCCCGAGGTTTAGGCGGCTTAGCCTTATCGGGAGCGGCCTTGCCCTCCTTGGGCGGACGGCCTCTGCCGGGTTTGGCGGCCTTGTCCTTTTCCGTGGGCAGTTTCTGCTTAACCGCCTTTTTCTCCTCCTTGGCCGCCTCGTCACGGGCAGCGGCAAAATCCACTACCTTGCCGGAATGTACCGGGGCGGGGTCATCCTTGCCGGGAGCGGGCGGCTGTTCATGCTCCTTTTCAGCCTTGGGGAGTTCGGGAGCGGCAGGCTCCTCCACCTCGGCGTGGGTAACAGCGTCAGCGGGATCAGGCACGGCCTCGCCCATTTCAAAGAGCGCCGCCTGCCCCTCACGCTCCAGCATGACCGCCTCTGCGTCGGTCAGCACGGGCTGGGGAGCAGGCTGTTCCGGCACAGCGGCATTTTCTACCGTGGGAGCGGGAGCCTCGGCGGGCGGGGCTGCCTCGGGAATGTTTTTCTTGTCATCTGCCATTTGCAAACCTCCTTTTCGTGGCATGAAAAAAGCCAGTCCGCAGACTGGCCAGCAACGGGAAACCTCCTTTCAGAAAGGTGTACATTACCGCCCGTTGTCCTATTGAACGGTATTATTATTGTAGAAAATACTAGAATTTGATGCTATAATTAATGTGTTCTATGATTAGTTTTCGGAAGAAATAGAGGACTGTTGGTATGCCAAACTACAAAGAGAAAATAGCTGAATTTGAGAACAATTTTTCTACTGTCATAGATAAATCCGTTAGAGACTTGTCTATGGCCTTTGACAATTTATACCTCGACAAGAATGCTAAGGAAATTCCGCCCACTATCAAGTTAGCGGAAGCCTTGCTGTCTGGCGAGCATAATATATCGACCAAAATGCAGATTCATTATGACATTGCGAATGCATATCACGATCTCCGCATGATTGAAGGAGTATATAGCGAGCGTTACCTTGAAAAAGAATTATACCATTTGCGCTGCGCCTTAGATATGTATGAAACCAATTATTATGATGCAGACAGCGACAGTGCTGAAGTAAAAGTAGCTCAGTATATTGCCATGCGGTCATACACAAATCTCGGAAACGCTTATCGAGCATTAGGTCGCCATATTGTGGCAATAGACTGTTTTCAAGACGCTTTGCTGATTAGCAATGATTTTGCGATGGCAAGTCTCAATCTATCGTTTTTGCTGTTTAGGTGTGCACCGTTGCAAATCAAACGTTATGAGCAGAGCTACTATCATCATGCCTGCTATTACTATTATAAGCAAACAGAACGTTGCAAGATAAACCTAGAAGATCAAGATTATTTGGAAGGTTTGAAATCCAATATTTCTTTGTTCGATTCTGCATATGTTGAGAACTATTTGAACAAACCACTAGAACTTCCACTATTTGAAGTAGACAACCAAGATGAAGCCGATTATCGAAACTATTTGCTTTTATTCCGACTTTTCTTAGACCCGTGTTTGGAAATATTATCTGATCACTGCTTTGCAGTTGATAGCATCAATCTTCCCTTTGAAGCGCCATATAGTGACAGAGAAAAAGAATTCATTGGCCTGTTTAACCAAATCAAGCAAGAATATAATTGGGCCAGACTCTTATGGTATAAGACATCAACGGAAGAAGCAAACGAGCATTATTCGGATCGGGAATTGGATTTAGTTGATACGGGGGATTCTTCAGATCATTCTTTAAGAGAAAGTATGTTACGAACTGCCTTTAAGGCAGCATACTCTCTATTTGATAGGATTGGATTTTTCATCAACCAGTATTTTGAAGTGGGGCTTACAGATACAAAAGTAAGTTTCAAAAATATATGGAAAGAACAACTGATTGATGGAAATGGACAAGTGTATTTCACAATTCCCAAGCCTATCATGAATACTCATTCGGATAACCCTCTGGTTAAAGCAATGTATTGGCTCCAAAAAGATTTCTACGAAAGAAAAGAAATTAATGTTACTACCCCTCACGCAGAACGAATCTTCCAGATGAGAAACGACATAGAGCATAATTGTCTACGCACTGGAACGCAATCGCATAATACATCTTTTACAAAATATACTACCGAGGAAAAAATTGAAAATAATACATTCCGTCTCTTAAAGTTGGCAAGGGAGTTGATAATATACCTTTGCCTTGCAGTAAATTTTGATAGAGAAAAAGATAAAAGAGCATCCATGGAGGAGTAATAATGGGGGCAATCAATCCTTATCGAGAATTCGTTGCGAGTATATCCCCAACGGAATTTGAAGAACTTTGCTTGGAAATATTGAAGGGCTATGCAGAAGCTGAGCATTTATCAGACTTCTCGATCCAGCATAATGTATCTATTCCTGCTGATGATGGTACATACCAAATAGATGTCTATGCAAGGTTTATTGCCATGGGCGTTGAGTTCAAAGTCATAGCAGAGTGCAAGAGATACTCTTCTCCCGTTTCTCGTGAGAAAGTTGCTGTGTTAGCCGATAAAGTAAAAAGCCTTGGTGCACATAAAGGAATTATGATCTCCACCTGTGGCTTTCAAAGTGGAGCGTATGAATACGCCAAGAAACATGGAATAGCACTTTTGCAAGTCATTAATAGAAATGTAATGCACATTATGAATGCCGCCACTCCAGAAACAGAAGAACAGAAGCAAAAACTCCACCTTATGTTGGACTGGTATAATCGAATGCCAAAATACTACGCCAAAGAGTATGCAACAATGGATTTTCCGGACAAAACAATTTATCCTTCTCCCAAAATGCTGGAAGCGATAAGGCGGGAATTTGTTTTAGCGCATAAAGATATACTACCAAGGTAACCCCCTTTGTATCTTACATATCGGTTAACAAATAATCCTTTGGGACATTTTGTCTCAAGCCGCTTTGGCTCCTTGATCTTGGGGTTGATGTTCTCTATATCGCCTGCCACAATTAACTTTCTTCGACATGGCATAAAAAAGACCAGTCAGCAGACTGGCCAGCAGTGGGAAACCTCCTTTCTGTTTGGGATATTGGAAAACGCCCCCACAGTCTCCTCGGACAGTGCAATTCTCAAAACGTAATTTTCTGTCGCTTTTTGCAATAGCGTATGATATAATAATAGCGCAAAATTAAATGGGAGGTGTATCTATGAGCGTAATTAACGACTCCAAGGATTATTTTTATCTTGGATTACAAAATAAAAAGGAACAGATTGACCTGCTATGGCCAGGCGTTGAAAACCTTGAAAGCACACAGTTTTATGAGCTGTGCCAGAAGTATTCTGACATAGCGCTTAATGCAATCAAACAGAGAATTCCGGGGACTTGTGATGTGCAAGGGTGTTTTCAGTTTACAGACATCGAGGCCGCAAAGCGTGCAACAAAAGACTATGTCATGGGTTGGAGAATTAAAGATATTGATGCTCTTTTGTCCTTGATTCACGAGTTTCACTCATACGCTGTTGCATGGGATGACAAGAGAACAACGAGCGGGAGCGTACTACCCGAAAACTATGACTATCAATCTATGTATGCTGGGAAATATTATAATTTCAAAGAATTACCTGATGATATTTGGGAGCAAATCGCACGCGAAGTCAAAGAATATATATGTGCTTAAAGCCAAGCTTTCTTATGGTGGAGAAGCCCGCGTATTGAAGCGCTCTTTTGACCCGGTTTAGGGGGTATGTAACCGCACTAACCGGGAGAGCGCTTGAATGGCATTCAAGAGGTCAACGGTTCGATCCCGTCCGTCTCCACCAAAGTCCTGATTTTCTTCGGAAAGTCAGGACTTTTTGCTATATGAGGAATTTTTGAAAAAATCGAGGAGATCAAAACAGGGCATACCGCATTAAAGATGAAATGCTTTTGCGGTATGCCCTTGATTTTTTTTGAATGGCGCGTTATAATAGATTTGCGGGTTAGAACAAACTAACTTTTTGCGCGATGAAACGGAGCCGTTAAGGCTGAAAAGAGCAAAGCATTTAAAATGGCATTCACACCGTTCACCCAAGCGCAACGTCTAAGATCATCATGGCGGTAAAGCCCACGGCAAAAAACACCGTGCCGATGTTGGAGTGCGTGCCCTGTGACATTTCGGGGATAAGCTCCTCTACGACGACGTACAGCATTGCTCCGGCGGCGAAGCTCAAAAGGTACGGCAGCGCCGGCACAATGAGCTGGGCGGCCAAAACGGTCAGCACGGCACCGATGGGTTCCACCGCGCCGGAAAGCACGCCGTCCAAAAACGCACGCGACTTTTTCATGCCTTCAGCGTGCAACGGCATGGAGATGATGGCGCCTTCGGGAAAATTTTGAATGGCAATGCCGAGCGAAAGTGCAAGTGCGCCTGCGGCGGTGATCTGTGCGCTGCCGGAAAGGTACCCGGCGTACACCACGCCTACGGCCATACCCTCCGGAATATTGTGCAGCGTGACGGCAAGCATCATCATTGTGGTGCGGTGCAGTCGGCTTTTCGGGCCTTCCGCCTGTTCGCTGCTGCGGTGCAGGTGGGGGATGGTGTGGTCAAGCAAAAGCAGAAACAAAACGCCTGTCCAAAATCCGATCGCTGCCGGCAGAAACGAGAGCTTGCCGAGCGCTGCGGATTGCTCTATGGCGGGGATCAATAAGCTCCATACCGAAGCCGCCACCATCACACCTGCCGCAAAGCCGGTCAGGCTGCGCTGTACGCGATCGCTGAGCGATTTTTTCATGAAGAACACGCACGCTGCGCCGAGCGAGGTGCCAAGAAACGGAATCAATATGCCGTAAAATGTTTCCATATGTATCCTCCGTATACAGTGAAATCGAATAAGTTAGTGTTAACTAACTTTCGAATATAGCATACACGAAATTAAAGCAGAAGTCAACCGTGAACCGAGAAATTCTGTTTTGGCGATACATAAAAGATCACTAACAAGGAAATAGGGCGAAAAGACCAAATAGAGCGAAAATTTCACTTTTATTTTTGAATTCGAGTTAGAAGTTGCTAACTTTTAATACAATGCCGCACGCGGGCAACGGTCTCTTTTCCCGCAGTCAGAACATAATGTTAGGGGGCGCGTATCATGCGTGACGCGATACAACAAGAAGAGCAAAACACGATGCTGCTTGCGGAAAGTGACGGCTGTGCCGTGTGGCAGCTGCGCAACGAGACGGGCGAGGGCACTGTGACATGCTATACCATTTTTCCGGGTGTGGAGCTTCGGTTTCGAGATCTGCATATGACGCACTGCGTATGCGGAAAGACCGACGACCGTATGCGGCTCACGATCGAGCACTGCCGCGAAGGGCGCATGGCCTACGCGTTGGGAGAAGGCGCTTTTTTCTATGTGAGCGCCGGTGAGATGAAGCTTGAAAACGGCGCGTCATGCTCGCAGAAGCTCGACTTGCCTTCCAGCCATTACCATGGACTCGTGGTCACGCTCGACCCGGAGCAGGCCTCGCGTTCCCTGCCGAACGTCATGGCGGGCTTTTCCGTTACCCCGGCGGCGATTCTGCGCCGCTTTGCGCTGAACGGAACGCCTAAGGTTATTGCGTGCACGGAGCAGGTCGCACGCATTTTTGAGGAAATGTACCGCGTGCCGGAAAAAGCACGTATTTCCTATTTTCAGATCAAAATACTGGAGCTGCTGCTCGCGCTCGACAGCATGACGCCGCCGAAGGAAAACGCGGCGCATCCGTACTTTTATAAGACGCAGCTTGAAAAAACCAAGGCCGTGCGCGATTTTCTCGCCGAGCATATCTCCGAAAACTTCACGCAGGAAGAGCTTTCTGCACGATTCGATTTTGCGCTGACACCGATGAAGACCTGCTTTAAGGCAGCGTACGGCACATCCATCGGCGCGTGGCTCACCGATTATCGCATGAATTACGCGGCGGAAATTTTGTTGCGTGAAAAACGCCGGAACATTGCCGAGATTGCCGCACAGGTCGGATACGACAGCGCCAGTAAGTTTGCGGCGGCGTTCAAAAAAGTAAAGCACATGACGCCCGCTGAATACCGCAGCGCGTTGCGATAAATCCAAAATAAAACAGTGAAACTCCAATATAACGTTGCTTCGGTGCTTTTAGAATCTCAGAAAAGTTTCACTTGCAACTTTTCTTCTTGCGTGGTAGAATAACGGTAAAATCAAAACGACTTCGAAAAACATAAAGGAGCGTGCCCGTATGGATGCTTTGCAAAACCTTTTTAATCGCAGAAGCGTGCGGGATTTCACCGCACAGCCCATTGAAGAAGAGAAGCTGCACCGGATTTTAGAGGCCGGCATGAGTGGCCCTTGCTGCGTGAATGCGCGCGATTGGTCGTTCATCGTCGTCACCGACCGCGAAAAGCTGCTTGAAATGGCAGAGGCGAACGGTAGACCGGCACAGCCGCTGAAAAAGGCTGCGGCCGCCATTCTGATCTGCGGCGATCTCGAGCGTGCATTCCCACCCGCGAAGGACTATTGGATCATCGACGGCGCCATTGCCGTGCAGAATATGACGCTTTGCGCCGATGCACTCGGCCTCGGCTCTGTGTGGCTCGGCACATGGCCGCAGATGGACCGTGTTGAAAAGCAAGCCGCACTGTTTAACCTGCCGGAGACTATCGTGCCGCATTCCGCTCTTGCACTCGGCTATCCCGCGAAAGAGAATAAAGAACCGCGTGAAAGCCGCTACGAAGAAAACCGCGTGCATTTTGAAAAGTGGTAAAAACGAAGGACGTTGCCCCGGTGGGCAGCGTCCTTTTCTCATGCTTTGTTGTGCAGTGTGCCGAGTTGATAAAACGCCACGGCGCTTGCGGCGGCAACGTTCAGCGAGTCCACACCGTGCGACATGGGAATCTTCACTGTGTAGTCGCAATGCTCGATCGTCGTGTTTGCAAGGCCGTCACCTTCGGTGCCAAGCACAACGGCGAGCTTCGGCTCTTTCTCCAAACGCGGGTCAGAGAGGGGAAGCGTGTCGTCGCGCAGCGCCATGGCGGCCGTCTTAAAGCCGAGACCGTGCAGTGTATCCTGCCACGAAACGTCTTCGGGCAGATACGTCCACGGCACCTGAAAGACCGTGCCCATGCTCACGCGGCTCGCGCGGCGATACAGCGGGTCGCTGCCGGCGGCGGTCAATAAAACCGCGTCCATGCCGAGCGCCGCCGCACTGCGGAAGATTGCGCCGATGTTCGTGGGATTCATCACATTTTCGAGCACGGCAATGCGGCGCGCATTTGTGCAAATCTCCGCAACACTTTTCAGAGCCGGGCGGCGCATCGCACACAGCATGCCGCGGGTTAGCTTAAAGCCCGTTAGTTGTGTTAAAACGTCCAGCTCCGCCGTGTAAACGGGAATGTCTTCGGGGCAGCGAGATAGAATTTCTGCGGCCTTGCCTTCCACATGCTTCGTTTCCATTAAAAAAGAGAGCGGCACGCAGCCGCCGTCTAAGGCGCGGCCGATAACGAGCGGGCTTTCGGCAATGAACATTGCGTTTGCGGGGTCGGCGCGGTTGACAAGCTGGTTTTCCGTAAGCCGCGCAAAAACGTCCAGTTCCGGCGCGGAAAAGGACGTGATGGGAATGATATTTGCCATAAAAACACACTTTCAATTATTTAATATTGAAGCTATCTAAGCTAAAGTAAAGCGAACGCACAGAGTTTTGCGCAAGCTTTTTCAAGAAGCTTAAACCGAACGCACGCGTTCGGTTGCGGTTTTTTAGGGCAGCGCCCTAAATCGTCGGCCGCAGACGACGAAATCTTTTTGCCTATCCAAAAATCAGGAAGGGAAGCAAAACAGTCCGGTGGACTGCTTTGCTCGGGAAACCCAATTAGGGGGGCCCCGAACGATGAGTAGAGCGAGGCGTTAAAAAGCTGCAAAGAGCAAACCCGCCCCATATTCCCAAATATTTTATCACACCGCAAAGCAGGAAATCAAGTAGATAGGGCAGGGAGAATGCCGCTTGTAAAGAAAACCGCTAAAAAACGTAAAATTTTCATGAAATATCATTGACAAAGTATACAACAAAGAGTAAAATACCCAGTGTATGAGGCGTTTACAGTTTATTCACAACGTCTCAAAATATTTCAGATCATCTGCGGCAGATCGCAGATACAGGAGGAAACACACATGAAAAAGGTATTGAGCATTGTTCTGGCGCTCGCGCTTCTCTGCGTCACCTTCGCAGCATGCGCAGGCAACGGAACCTCTTCCACAAGCTCTGCCTCTGAGGAATCCAGTGCTGTCAGCTCTGAATCCTCTGCAGAAGCATCCGAGTCTTCCGCGTCTTCCGAGGAAAGCACTTCCACGGAAAAGACCAAGATCGGCATTCTTGCACCGGCTGTTACCCACGGTTGGGTCGCAGGTGTTGCATATTATGCTGAGCAGCGCTGCAAAGAGCTGAGCGACACTGTCGATTACAAGCTCTACACCAGTAACAACGCTGAGGAAATGACTTCTCAGATCGACGACCTCAAGTCCTGGGGCGCAGAAGCTATCGTTGCATTCCCGCAGTGGGAAGGCATGGAAGTGCCGATTCAGGAAGCAATCGATGAGGGCATCGTTGTTGTAAACTTCGATATCGAGATCGCAGCGGACGGCGTTTACCGTGTATCCGGCGATAACGAATCCATGGGCGTTGAAGGCGCTAAGTACATTGTCGATAAAATCGGCACCACCGGCAAAGTCGTCGTTCTTGACGTTCCGACCTCCGGTTCCGTTGCAGAGCTCCGTAAGAAGGGCTTCATGGATACCATCAAGGAGATTGCGCCGGATATGGAGATTGTTGAGTATGCTACGCAGTTCACCCGTGAAGCCGGTCAGGCTGACTTCGCCGACATCCTCACCAGCAACGATCACATCGACGCTGTTTACTCCATGGACGACGAGACTTCCATCGGTGTTCTGCAGGCTATTTCCGAAGCAAACCGTGACGACATTAAGGTCATCACCGGTGGCGGCGGCTGCCAGGAGTACTTCAACATGATGAAGGAAAACGAGAACATTTGGATTGAGTCTTCTCTTTACAGCCCGCTGATGGTCAAGGACGCTGTTGATATGGCACTTGACGTTCTCGCAGGCAAGGACGTAGAGCCGGTCAAGATCATCTCCACAACAGTTGTTGACAGAGACAACGTTGACGAGTACCTCGACCCGGAGAACACCGTTTACTAATTTAAAAGTTCTGCAAAGGGGCTGTTGCGCAAGCAGCAGCCTTTTTTGTTAAAAGGGGATAGCTGTCTTTTATGGGCGGCAGATCTCCTATTTGTACGCCATACAGAAAGGAAAGTGTATGTATGACACTTGAAATGAAGGGGATCTACAAATCCTTCGGTGCAAACGATGTTCTGCGGGACGTTTCGTTTACCTTAAACGGCGGCGAGATCTGCGCGCTGCTCGGTGAAAACGGCGCTGGAAAATCTACCCTGATGAATATTCTCGGCGGCGTCCATCATGCGGATCAGGGCCAGATCCTGTTGGACGGCAAGCGCGTTGCGTTTCAAACGCCGGCGGATTCCCTGAAGCATGGCATTGCTTTTATCCATCAGGAATTAAACCTTGTAAATGATCTTGCCATTTACGAGAATATGTTTATCGGCCACGAGCTGCGGAAGAAGAACCGTTTCCTGGATTCCGCCGCGATGATTGCGAAAACGAACGAAGTTTTCAAAAAAATGGACCTTGACCTCGACCCGCGTATCATGGTGCGCGACCTCGATGCTTCCTATAAGCAGATTGTCGAGATTGCCCGCGCACTTTTGATGGAGGCTTCCATCATCATCATGGACGAGCCGACCACTTCGCTTACGGAGCCGGAAATTCGCCGTGTGTTCGATATGATGAATACGCTGAGAAAGAGCGGCGTAGGCATTGTGTTCATTTCTCATAAGCTGCGCGAGGTCATGGAGATTTGCACACGTTACACAGTGCTGCGAGACGGCAATATGGTTTCCTCCGGCCTTGTCTCGGAGACTTCTGTCGATATGCTGGCGCGCGACATGGTCGGCCACGATGTGCGCACACAGTCGCTCCGCCGTGAGAAAAAGATTGGTAATGTTATTTTAAGCGGCAAGGGCATGACGTTGGAGCCGCATTTCAGAAACGTCAGCTTTGAAGTGCACGCCGGCGAGGTGCTCGGTTTCACGGGCCTTTTGGGCGACGGCAGAAGTGAGCTGTTTCAGGCGGTTTTCGGCGCAATACACGGAGCTTCCGGCACGGTAGAAGTAGAGGGCAAGCCCGTGCATATCCGCACTACGGGTCAGGCGCTCAAGGCCGGCATCGGCTATGTGCCGCGCAACCGCAAGGAAAACGGCATCATCAAGGATATGAGTATTCTTGAAAACGGCACGGTCGTCACATGGCCCAGAGACAGCAAGATGGGCTTTTTGCACTCGAAGAAGATTGAAAAGGATTTTGATGATTTCGAAAAAGAGCTGCACATCAAGCTCGGCTCCGCAAAAGATCTCATCGGCAGCCTTTCCGGCGGCAACCAGCAGAAGGTGGTGCTGGCAAAGTGGCTGGATGCAAACCCAAAGGTGCTTGTGTTCGATAACCCCACACAGGGCGTGGACGTAGGTGCTAAGGAGGAAATCTACGATATTATCCTGAAGCTCGCAGAGACGGGCGTCGCCGTCATTGTGCTTTCCAGCGAGGCCCAGGAGATTATCCGCGTGTGCGACCGCACCGTCGTGATGTTCCACGGCAGCGTGCAGGGCGAGCTTGTCGGCGATGAAATGAATGAGCAGGCCATCATGCGCCTTGCAACAGGGGGACAGGTATAATGAACGAAAAAATAAACAAAAAGGGCTTTGGCGCATGGTTCCGCGATAATTGGAAGAATAATGCGCTGTTTTCCACAGGCATTGCTCTGATCGTCATGGTTATTCTGCAGACACTCGCGCTCGGCTTTGACTATGCAAGCTTCGGCGAATGGTTCGGCGCATGGATTAACAACTGGATGAACATTCTCCGTAACAACTCCAGCGTCGGTATCATCGCGCTCGGCATGACGTTCGTCATTATCTCTGGCGGCATTGATCTTGCCGTCGGCTCCACGCTCGTCGCGGTCGGCGCCATTACCATGACGCTTATCGACGCCGCAAACGGCGGTTGGCTCGGCGCGATCGGCCTTACCGGCGCACCTGCGTACATAGTTGCCATTCTGATCTCCATCGCGGCCGGCATCATTTTCGGCGGCCTCAACGGCCTCATGGTCACTGCGGGCAAGATTCCGCCGTTCATCGCAACGCTCGGTGCCATGAAGATCCTGCGCAGCGTGACGCAGCAGTTCATGCAGTCCAGTTCGCCGAAGGTTCCGACGGGTTTCCAGCAGATTGCCCGTGTGAAGGTCGGCGGCCAGATGTTTATGCCGATCCTCTATTGGCTCCTCATCGCGCTCGTGCTGTACATCGTCTCTAAGAAGACCGTGTTCGGCCGCCACGTGTTCGCGGTCGGCTCCAACGAGAAGACGTCCCGTCTTTCCGGCATCAACGTCAATCGTGTAAAGCTCGGCGTATATGCGCTGATGGGCGCGGTTGTCGCTATCGCGGCCGTATTGCAAGTCTCCCGCATCGGCGCTATGGACCCGGCAAACGCCGGCAGCGGTTATGAGCTCGATTCCATCGCGGCGGTCATCGTCGGCGGCACCAGCATGTCCGGCGGCAAGGGCTCCGTTGTGGGTACTGTATTCGGTATGCTCATCATCGCCGTTATGAACAACCTCCTCAATCTCCTCGGCGTTCCGCCGTTCCTGCGCGAAGCCTTCAAGGGCGCGATCATCATCGCCGCCGTCCTGCTCCAGCGCAAGTCTTCCGATAACTGAATATAAACGGTATTTTGTAAGACCTTGTCGTAAGAAATCGCGAAAAGGTCTTACTTTTTTTGTAAAATAACGCGAAACAGCCCGATATTTTCAAATAGGGTTGATTTTTTGCGCTGTATATTCTATAATATACAAAGAAATAAAAATCCTTTCATGGATCATGGAGGCTGAATTTATGTTAGTATCTGCAAAGGAAATGCTGGACAAGGCTAAGGCAGGCAAATACGCTGTCGGTCAGTTCAACATCAATAACCTCGAATGGACAAAGGCTATCCTGCTCACAGCTCAGGAGAACAACTCTCCGGTCATCCTCGGTGTTTCCGAGGGCGCAGGCAAGTACATGTGCGGCTACAACACCGTAGTTGGCATGGTAAACGGCATGCTGGAGACCCTGAAGATCACGGTTCCGGTTGCTCTGCACCTCGACCACGGCTCCTACGAAGGCGCTAAGGCTTGCATCGAAGCAGGCTTCTCTTCCATCATGTTCGACGGTTCCCACTATCCGATCGAAGAGAACATCGCAAAGACCACCGAGCTCATCGGCATCGCTCATGCAAAGGGCATCTCCGTTGAGGCTGAGGTCGGCGCAATCGGCGGCGAGGAAGACGGCGTTATCGGCGGCGGCGAAGTTGCAGACCCGAAGGAATGCAAAATGATTGCTGACCTCGGCGTCGACATGCTCGCAGCAGGCATCGGCAACATCCACGGCAAGTACCCGGCAAACTGGAAGGGCCTGAACTTCGACGTTCTCGCTGAGATTCAGAAGCTCACCGGCACCATGCCGCTCGTTCTCCATGGCGGTACGGGCATCCCGGCCGACATGATCAAGGAAGCAATCTCCCTTGGCGTTTCCAAAATCAACGTTAACACCGAGTGCCAGCTCTCCTTCGCAGATGCTACGAGAAAGTACATCGAAGCAGGCAAGGATCTCGAGGGCAAGGGCTTCGACCCGAGAAAGCTCCTCGCTCCGGGCTTTGAGGCGATTAAGGCTACCGTTAAGGAAAAGATGGAGCTCTTCGGTTCCATCGACAAGGCTTAATTTCAGCTTAAATCGAATTACAGAGAACGCTCCTATGACTGGAGCGTTCTTTTTTTGCCCGAATATATGCCGGAAAAGAAAAGCAAAATTTTCCTTACAACTTTATTAAAATTGCGGCCCTTGCAGCTTTCCGACAGTTTCTTCGCGCTTTCGGGTGCGTACACACCTTGAAAGCACAGGCAAAATGTGGTATACTGTGTTCAGTGAAAAGAATTTTTCGGGGATGTTGTATAAAAATGCACCGCATTCCGAAGCGGAGATCGAGAGGAAGCTGAGCGCATGGGAGAGAACAAATTATATTGCATGAGATGCTTTGAAGCAATGGAGGACAGCAGCAATACCTGTCCGCACTGCGGCTGGCACAACGGCGATCAGGTGAAAAACGCGCTGCCGTACGGCACATTGCTCGGCGAAAAATACCTTGTGGGACAGGCCGTGCACGTCAACGGCGCGGGCATTACATACGCCGCGTTGGAAGCCAAAACGGCGCAGAAGGTAGAGGTGCGTGAGTTTTATCCACATACCATCGCTGTGCGCGGCGAGACCGGCGCGTCCGTACTGCCGGTCAGCGGGGCAGAACTCAAGTTCAGCGACTATTTAAGCGAGTTCGAGCGCTATGCGCAGAAGCTCCTGCGTGTTTCCGATACAAAACACATTCAGCACGCCATCGATACGTTTTCGCAGAACAACACGCAGTACATCGTGTTCTCGTTCACAGAGTCCGTTTCCCTGCGACAGTACGTGGAGGAGCACGGCGTTCTAAGCTGGGCGCAGTGCGAACAGTTCTTTTACCCGGTCATTCACACGCTCGGCGCCATTCATGCGCAGAACGTCGAGCACCTCGGCATCTCGCCGAACACGCTGCGCATCACAAAAGACGATAAAATGATCGTTACGGGCTTTGACATACAGTCTGTGCGCCGTGCCGGCACCGACCTCATTGAGGATATTTTCCCCGGCTGCTGGGCGCTGGAGCAGTACTCCAAAACGAAAATCTGTGATGAGGTCACGGACGTTTACGGCCTGTGCGCATCGTTGTTGTTTGCGCTCACGGGCGCCGCGCCCATGGAAGCGCCGAAGCGCAAGCAGGACCCGCGCCTGATGATCTCCAAAAATATCCTAAAGCAGCTGCCGGAGCAGGTTATTCCGGCTATTGCAAACGGCCTACAGGTTGATCCCTCTCACCGCACGTCAAGCTTCTCGCGCTTTTCCGCAGAGCTTGCCGCTGAGCCGACCGTTGTGGAAAAATTCGTCGAGACCGAAACGGTGCGCTCGCTGCCGAGCGGTTCCGGCCGCACGCCGAGCAAGCGTCGCGTGCCTACTTTCCTGTGGCTTGTCGCGTCATTCGTGTTTACACTCGTCGTCATCTTTGCCGTGACGAGCGTTTGGTTCAAAGACAGCCCATTCTCGCCGCAAAGCATCGTTGCGTTCATCAAAGATCCGGGCGTTGTCGAAGAAAAGCAAACGCTTGAGGTGCCGAACCTTGTCGGTATGGATTACGACAAGCTGCTCTCCTTAACAGAAAAGGACAAAAAATATAAATTCGAGCTTGAGATCTACAAAGAAACATTCAGCGATACATTGCCGGAGGGACAAATCACCGGGCAATATCCGCTCGCGGGTGAGATCATCGAGGCCGGCAGCACGGTAAAGATTGCTGTATGCAAAGGCCCGCAGTTGCGTACGCTGCCGGATATTTCCGATATGATGGCTGACGAAGCCATGACAAAGCTGAAAGCGCTGGGCTTTGAGCCGGTGCAGGTGGCGCAGTACAGCGAAGATACAAAGATCGGCCGCGTCATCGGTTATCAGTCCGACAGCCCCGGCGACGCGCTTGCATACGGCGCCGTTGTGGGCATCCTCGTCAGCGCGGAAAGCAGCGGGGAAGACGGCGAGTAAAATTGGTTAGAAAGCAATACACCCGCAGGCGGTTCGTTCCTGCGGGTGTATTGCTTTCTATAGAAGTATCAATGGAGGAAAACGTTGAGTTATTTGTACATCGCCATGTATTCGCCGTGTGCCTCGATGAGGTCGTCGCACATCTTCACGATGTCGTCGATGGAAAGCTCGGCTGCGGTGTGCGGATCCAGCATAGCGGCGCGATAGATGTCCTCGCGCTTTCTGGTGCGTGCCGCTTCGATTGTCATCAGCTGTGCGTTGATGTTTGTCATGTTCATTGCGGCAAGCTGTACCGGCAGGCGGCCAACGTGGCACGGATTTACGCCCATCTTGTCCACAAGGCACGGTACCTCAACGCACGCATCGGCGGGCAGGTTATCGATAAGGCCGGTGTTCAGTACGTTGCCGCCGATCTTATACGGGTTGCCGGTAACCATAGCTTCCATAATGTAGGAGGCATATTCGCTGGAGCGGGTGTGCTCCACTTTGCCGTCCTTCAAAATGCTTTCTTTTTCTTCCTTCCAACCCTTGATCTGGTTGATGCAGCGGCGCGGGTATTCGTCCAGCGGAATGTTGAACTGTTCAATGAGCTCCGGGTAACGGGACTTGATGAAGAGCGGATTGTATTCCGCATTATGCTCGCTGGATTCGGTGCAGTAGTAGCCGAGGCGGCGAATGTACTCATAGCGCACCATATCTTTGTGCTTTTCGGTCGCATTCTTTTCTGCGGCGCGGCGCTTGATCTCGGGGTAGAGGTCGTTTCCGTCCTTGTCTTCAATCTTCAAAAGCCAGCCCATGTGGTTGATGCCGGCGATGAGCTCGCGGCGGCCTTCAATCTTATCTTCCATACCAAGGGCTTTTAGAAGCTCCTTAGAGCAGACCTGCACGCTGTGGCAGAGGCCGACGGTCTTTACGTTCGTATAGCGCTGCATGTAGCCGGAAAGCATTGCCATCGGGTTTGTGTAATTGAGGAACCATGCGTTCGGGCAAACTTCTTCCATATCGCGGGCAAAATCTTCCAAAACAGGAATGGTGCGCAGTGCACGCATGATGCCGCCAATGCCCATCGTATCGGCAATCGTCTGGCGCAGACCGTACTTCTTCGGCACCTCGAAATCGATGATTGTGCACGGGTCGTAGAAGCCGACTTGAATGGCGTTTACGACGAAGTCCGCACCGCGCAGCGCTTCTTTGCGGTTCTCAACGCCGCAATAGGTCTTCAGTGTCGCCTTGCCGCCGTTCGTATTCTTGTTGATAGCGCTGAGAATGATGTAAGACTCTTCCAAACGCTCGGCATCGATATCATAGAGAGCGATCTCGCTCTCACACAGAGAGGGCGTGCACATGCAGTCGCCGAGCACATTGCGTGCAAAAACGGTGCTGCCCGCGCCCATGAATGTAATTTTTGGCATAATCTGTAACTCCTTCCATAAAAACGATTCTTGTATTCATTATACGGTGCATAGTGTGCAGATTCTATATTTTTTGTTTCTTTTCGTTGTGATTTTGTTGTATTTTGTGTTTAAGTGTGCTATACTGAATAGGGAATTACAAAGGTAGGGACGGGTATGAACACCATAAAGCATAGAGCGGAAAATTTGAATAACGGCGGCTCTGTTACCGTGTATTACTGCGGTTACGAAAAATGTGAGGGCGGGCATTTCTGGGGTCCGGCCGTGCGCAATCAGTATTTGCTGCACTACGTCATCTCCGGCAAGGGTACGTATACCGTCGGAGAAGAAACCTACACGCTGCACGCAAACGAGTGCTTCCTCATCCGCCCGGGTGAGCGCACATATTACATTGCCGATCGCGAAGACCCGTGGGAGTACATGTGGGTCGCATTCGACGGCTTTGATGTACTGGAGATCCTGCGCCGCACGGGCCTTGTCAGCCAATACACAACAAAGCTTGAAAACGGCGACGAGTTCATCCGCTACATGCACGAGATGATTGACGAATTCAACAAAGGCAGCTTGTTTAAAGTGATGAGCGGCTTTTACGGCGCGATGTCCGTTTTGGAGGAATCCGCACACGGCGGCGCGTACACCCGCGAGCATGAGTATGTGAATAAGGCCATCGGCTACATCAAAAGCAACTACGGCTATCCCATTCAGATCAGCGACCTCGCGCGGCATATCGGCATAGACCGCACGTATCTCTACCGCATTTTCTCTGCTTCCGAAAGCATGTCGCCGAAGCAATATTTGATGCAGGTGCGCATCAATGCGGCGAAAAAAATGCTGCTGGCGGGTACATATACTGTCAGTGAAACGGCGCTTTCCTGCGGATTTTCGGATTCCGCCTCGTTCTGCGGACGCTTTAAGCGCTGCACCGGCATGACGCCGAAAGAGTTCGTCGCGGACAGCCACAAGCAAAAATCAAGCAGCAATACATAACAACAACGCTCTGTACGGCACAAAAGCCATACAGAGCGTTGCTTTTTATAAAATTTAGCGGCTGAACTCGGAAAGCTCCAGGCCTTCGTTGTGCTCCAGCGCCCAGCGGATGCTCCACTCATTTGAGAAAAGCAAAAGGTAACGTCCGCGAATGTCCTGCACCTTTTTTGTGTCGGACGTGAGGTTCAGCTTTTTGAGGTCCACGTCCGGCGTGTCGATCCATCGGATGAGTGAGTACGGCAGCGTTTCCATGCGAATTTCAACGTTGTACTCGTTTTCCATGCGGTACTTGAATACGTCAAACTGCAGTGTACCCACAACGCCGACAATGACTTCCTCCATGCCGGAGGCGATCTCCTGGAAGATCTGAATGGCGCCTTCCTGTGCAATCTGTGTAGTGCCCTTGACGAACTGCTTGCGCTTCATCGTGTCCTTTTGCTGCACGCGGCAGAAAAACTCCGGCGCGAACGTTGGAATGCCTTCAAATTGCACTTTTTTACCCGTGCAGATCGTGTCGCCGATGGAGAAGATGCCCGGGTCGAACACACCGATGATGTCGCCCGCATACGCCTCGTCAATGATTTCGCGGCTCTGCGCCATCATCTGCTGCGGCTGCGAAAGCTTGATCTTGCGACCGCCCTGCACATGGGTGACCTCCATGCCTTTTTCAAACTTGCCGCTGCAAATGCGCATGAATGCAATGCGGTCGCGGTGCGCCTTGTTCATGTTCGCCTGAATTTTGAAGACGAACGCAGAAAAATCCTTGCTGAACGGGTCAACCACACCCTCCGAGGTTTGGCGCGGCAGCGGGGAGGTCGTCATACGCAGAAAGCTCTCGAGAAACGGCTCCACGCCGAAGTTTGTCAAAGCGGAGCCGAAGAACACGGGGGAGAGCTTGCCATGACGCACTTTTTCAAGGTCAAATTCATAGCCCGCGCCGTCCAGAAGCTCTACGTCATCGCGCAGCGTCTGGCACAGGCTTTCGCCGAGAATGGTCTCAAGTGCCGCGTCGTTCAGATCGATCTCGTGCGCTTTGACTTCGTGTTGACCGCGCAGCTCTTTGTCTCCTTCAAACGCGAGAATTTCGGACTTTTCGCGGTCGTAAACGCCCTTGAAGTCCACACCGGAGCCAATCGGCCAGTTCATCGGGTAGGTGCCGATGCCGAGCTCTTTTTCGATCTCGTCCAAAAGATCATACGGGCTCTGCGCGTCGCGGTCCATCTTGTTGATGAACGTGAAAATCGGAATATCGCGCATGACGCAGACCTTAAAAAGCTTTCTCGTCTGTGCCTCAACGCCCTTTGAAGCGTCAATGACCATCACGGCGGAGTCTGCCGCCATCAGCGTGCGGTACGTGTCTTCAGAGAAGTCCTGGTGGCCCGGGGTGTCCAAAATATTGATGCAGTAGCCCTCATACTGGAACTGCATAACAGAAGAGGTGACGGAGATACCACGCTGCTTTTCAATTTCCATCCAGTCGGAAACGGCGTGGCGCGCATTCTTTTTGCCCTTGACCGCACCGGCCAGCTGAATGGCGCCGCCGTACAGAAGGAACTTTTCCGTCAGTGTCGTTTTACCGGCGTCCGGGTGCGAAATAATCGCGAACGTGCGCCGTTTTTCAATCTCATTTCTAAAATCGGCCAAGATGATAACCTCTGTTTCTTCACAAATTCAAAATAACCGATTTATTTTACCACAAATGCGTGGAAAGTTCAAGATTTCCGCATGATGGGAATGACAAAATATTTCGCTGTGTCGTGGTATTTTATCCGTAGAGATCACAAAATTTACGGAAAGGGCATAGGAAAACGATGAAACACGGAAAGCACTATCGCGAAGAGAAAAAGACCGTCCTGACGCTTTTGGAAAAGCTGTTCGGCAGGCATGCGGAGATCGTCATGCGGTACCGTGCGTATATAACGCCGGCGCACACGCATATACATGAAGAAAAAGGCCCGTCGGTGCCCTCTTACAGGCGGCGCGTATGGTGATGCGCGCCCGGCGGCCGAGGAGGGGTGCGCATGTTTTCGGTTCGGGTCCTGGCGTTCATCACGGCGTTTTTGCTGCCGGTGTTTTTCAGCGGAGACCGTTTAGAAAAGACTGTCATAGCCGAAAGCGGCGTGCCCCTCAGTCTTGTATTCAAAAACGAATGTACCGTGCCGCTTGAGTTATATCTCACGGCAGAAGAAAGCCAAGGTGAAGTAAAGCTTCTGCGTGTGCAAAATGGGCAAAGTGTGATGCTTTTCTCGGGGGACAGTGCTGCACTCGGGTTTGCCGAGATTTATATCGGTACGCTTACCGCCGAAGAGAGCATGACATTTACCGTGCAGTGCGGGGAAGGCGGAAACGCAAAGCTTCACATTCATGGCGAGAAGCAAAAGAACGCAACCGGGAAATGGATTGTCCGTGCATCGCTCCTCTTTGGCTGGGGCGTGCTCGCCGTCGGCGGCTCGGCGCTGCTCATACGCCGCATTCAAAACCGCAGGAAAGAGCCATAATAAAAACGCTGCAGGAAATGCTGAGGTTTGATAAGGCAGTATGATAAAACTTAATAAAACTAAGGCATTGCAGTGGCAGATGAGGCTTTGACTGTAAAAGGTCAGAGCCTTTTTCTGTTTCTTAAATCCACACATTTGTCTTTTCGTTTTGTATTCAGTATAATGAAGTTACCAAAGGCACCGTAAAGTAAAAATGAAAGAGCGAGGGACAAAACACAGGAAAATATCAAGCGACGAGAGGAAAATCTCGTTTTTTGCGGGTGGGTAAACTGAGACCGGCGACTTGCGCGGGTGTAAGCCCGTTCAAAGCGGAATGAGGACGAACAAAGTTAAAGAAGAACACAAACATGGAGATCAGGTTATTAGCGCTCTCAAAGGAAGAAAAGCCCTGCTTTGGTCCTATGTCAAGATTTAGTACAAGTTAAAATGAGAAATTTGTCCCAAATTCAACCTGCCCGCAGCTCCGCCTTAGTGTGTGCTCTTTTATATACTCGCTCGAATTCATCTGGTGACATAAAGTCGCAATGACTGTGAATTCGTTTCGTGTGTAAAAAGCTTCCGGATATTCGAAAATCAACCGGTATGCCTGCTTGTAATCGCGAATTTTAAAGCGATTG
>NZ_JBKWAE010000022.1:0-26201 GCF_046974225.1 Hominenteromicrobium sp.
TCATATAATAGACGTAGCCCTCGCTTTCCATCTGGCGGTGGATGGCCGGGACGGACTGGAATTTTTCGATCATGTAATCTGTGGACGCAACGCCGTTGATGCAGTCGTAGGTCTCGTGCCAGATGGGTGCGGCGATCTCGGCTATTTTTTCAATCTGTTCTTCTTCCGTGACTTTGATAAAGGTAACTGCCATTTTTAACTCAGCTTTCTTTGTAGTTTCCGAGGAACGAGAAGCGGGGCATCTCGTCGGAGAGGGCGCAGATGAGCGCAAGTGTCTGCACGTCGTGAACATTCCCGGTGAAATCGAGGTAGAAGTCATACTCGAAATTGCGCTCCGGGATGGGGCGGGATTCGATTTTTGTGAGGTTCAGGCCGAGCAGAGCGAAACGCTCCAGCGTATGGCACAGCGAGCCCGGGGTGTGCGGCAGAGAGAAGCACAGGCTGATCTTTTCCGCGTCTTCGGGCAAAACGGCTTCACGCGAAATGACGATGAAGCGCGTGCAGTTGTTATCGGTATTCTGAATATCGGCGGCGATGACTTCAAGGCCGTATTCCTCCGCCGCCTGCGCGGAGCAGACTGCGCCGACGCCCTCGAGACGGGTTTCGGCGATGAATTTTGCGGCAGCCGCCGTGTTGGAATAGGCTTCGGTTTCGATGTCGTGTGCCGCGAGATACGCACTGCACTGCACGAGGGCCTCATGCTTCGAGAGCACCTTTTTGACCGCACCCGTCCCCTTTGCGCGGCACAGGCAGTGGCGCACGGGAATATCCGCCGCACCGACGATGAACATGCGGTGCTTCATGATGAGGTCATAGACCTCAGAGACACTGCCGGCATCGGAATTTTCGACCGGCACCACGCCGTAATCGCCCGCGCCGTTATGGACAGCTTCAAAAACATCGCGGAAGCCGGGTAAAAAGATCGGCTTCTGCCCCGGAAACAGGCGCAGGGCGGCGCTGTGGGAAAACGCGCCCGCCGCGCCCTGACAAATGACACGCGGGTCGGCTTTTAATGTCTTTGGGGAATTTTGCTCGAGGTCGCGCAATACCCCGCCGCTTTTCAGCATATTGTGCTGGCGGGCGCGACTGATGCTCATGATGGCGCTGTAAAGCGCGACGGCGCTGTCGCCGTACTCACCGGCTTCTTTTTTAACGCGGTCTAAAATGACCTGCTCGCGGGCGGCATTTAAGACGGGAATGCCCGCCTTGCGCTTGATCTCCGCGACGCGCTCCGCGCACTGCATGCGTTCCGTAAAAAGCTTTAAAAGCTCTTTATCAATGCGGTCTATATCGTTGCGAACCGGCAAAAGCAGTTCATCAAAGGACTTATTTTCACTCATTTTGCTCGCTCCTTTCTATTCTCTTTAACGCAGCAAGTCCATCAGCGCCAAGGCTGCCGCAGCTTCCGCCACAGGGATGGCGCGCGGGACGATACACGGGTCGTGGCGGCCGTGGATGGTTAAA
Organism: Hominenteromicrobium sp.; assembly: GCF_046974225.1. Classification (NCBI taxonomy): domain Bacteria; kingdom Bacillati; phylum Bacillota; class Clostridia; order Eubacteriales; family Oscillospiraceae; genus Hominenteromicrobium; species Hominenteromicrobium sp. The sequence goes on from NZ_JBKWAE010000022.1 coordinate 1,465, forward strand.
TCGGCGTTTGTTTTCGTGGTGAGATCGACCGTGTGCTGTTCACGGCCGATGGACGGCGTGGGCTTGACGGCGATGCGGAATAGAATCGGCATGCCCGTTGTGATGCCGCCCAAAATGCCGCCCGCGTTGTTCGTTTTCGTGCGGACGAGACCATTTTCGTCGTAGTAAAACGCGTCGTTATTTTCGCTGCCACGCATACAAGCAACATCAAAGCCCGCGCCGAACTCCACGCCTTTGACGGCGGGGATGCCGTATAAAATCGATGCAAAGACGTTTTCGATGCCGCCGAACATAGGACTGCCGATGCCTGCCGGGACACCGACTGCGGCGCACTCGATGATGCCGCCGATGCTGTCTGCGTCCAATCGCGCGGCTTCGATCTCGGCGCGCATTTTTTCTTCGGCCTTGGGGGAATTGACCGCAAAAAAGCGGGTATTTAAGGCATTTAAGTCGTCTTTTGAGACGTTTACGGGATCGAACGGGGTATCTTTTGCGCTGCCGACCGCATAAGCGTGCGCACCGATCGTGATGCCGCGGCGCTCTAATATCTGGCGGCAGACGGCGCCTGCGAACACGAGGCACGCGGTGAGACGACCCGAAAAATGCCCGCCGCCGCGAATGTCATTTGCGCCGTCGTAGCGGACAGACGCGGTGTAATCGGCATGGCCGGGACGCGGGTGAATTTTTAAATCGGAATAATCCTTCGAACGCGTATTGGTGTTCGCGATGATAGCCGCGAGCGGCGCGCCTGTTGTGACGCCGTTGAAGAGGCCCGAGAGCACCTGCGGCTCATCGGCCTCAAGGCGCGTGGTGGCGGTCTTGTCCTTGCCCGGCGCACGGCGCGCCATCTGCACGCGAATTTTTTCCATGTCTATTTTTTCATTCGGCGGGAGATTATCGAGCACTACGCCGATTGCTTCCGTATGGCTGCCGCCGAAAATGGACAGCTTGATGTTTTCACCCCAGGTCGATGCCATCGGCGATCCCTCCTAAATGTTTATGATCCCGGAAAAATCCGGGGTAGGATTTTTTGATGCTTTCCGCGTCCGTGACGGTGACTGTGCACGCACAACCGGCGGCAGCGAGCGCCATGACGACGCGGTGGTCGTTCATGCCCTCGGCTTTGCCACCCGTAAGCGCGGGCTTGCCGTGAATGATAAGGCCATCCGGCACGGCTTTAATGTCTGCACCGAGGTTTTTGAGCGCCGCTTCCATGGCAAGCAGACGGTCACACTCCTTTAAGTGCAATCGCTCCGCGTGGGAAATGACGGTCTCGCCCTCCGCGAACGCGGCCGTGACGGCGAGCGCAGGCACCATATCGGGAATTTGCGCGGCGTCAATCGCGATGCCGTGCAGTCCGCGGTAGGGCTTATCTATATTTTTGTTTTCGGCAACATAAACGCCGTTTTCTTCGGTGACAGAAAGCCCGAACTGCCGCCAGAGATGGACGCAGGCTTTATCGCCTTGCAGAGAGGTTTCGGAAAGGCCGAGCAGGCGGATAGGGCCGCCGGAGACAGCGGCTTCCGAGAGAAAAAACGCGGCCTGCGACCAATCACCCTCGACGGTATAGTGCTCTGCGCGGTACGTCTGCCCGCCGGAGATGTGCCAGCCGGTCTCGGTCTCCTCAATTTTAACACCGAAGCCCGCAAGCACCTCTATCGTCAAATCGATATAGCCTTTGGATTCGAGCGGGGTGGTCAGCGTAACGGTGGAATCCTTTTTGAGCAGCGGCAAAGCGAATAATAAACCGGTTATAAACTGCGAGCTGATGTTGCCCGGCACGCGGAAATCGCCGCTTTGAAGCTTGCCCGTGATGTGAAACGGCAGACCGCCGGCAGTCTCGACCGTTACGCCGTGCTGCGGCAGAAGGTCTGTGTAAACGCCGATAGGGCGCTCGGGAAGTCTGCCGTGACCGACAAATGTCGCTTCGATGCCGAGGGCGGCGAAAACGGGGACGAGAAAGCGCAGCGTGGAACCGGATTCACCGCAATCGACCGTGACGCTTTGGGGCGCCGTGCCCGGCGCGATGCACAGCACGCCGTTTTCTTCCGCTTTCACCGTGCCGCCCATGGCGCACACGCCGTTTAATGTAGCTTCCATATCCGCGCTGTGGTCAATGGGCCCGACACGGCACGGCGTTTTGCACAGCGCCGCCGAAAGCAATGCGCGGTGCGCGGCACTTTTGCTTGGGGGAATGCGCACTTCGCCCTTAACGTGGGCGGGGCGGTAGGTCACCTCTGCCATAGTATCACCTTGTTTCTACATAAATTTATCTCTCTATATTTGACATAAGGCAGCACGATGAGAATGATGCTGCCTTCCTAAAAATCAATTCAATTTTCTGCGGCGGTTCTGCTCGGCGGCAAGCTTATAGCGCAGTACGAGGTAGTTTCTGTCCACCGGGTGAATAACGCTTTCGCCGATCTGCTTTAAGAGGATCAGGTTGAGCGTTTTTCCAAAGCTTTTTTTATCGAGCGCGGTTGCTTCCACAACTTTGGCGAAATCAAACGCGGACTCGGTGGGCATGCCATAGCTTTCCAGCACGCGGCGGATACGCGCAGCGGTGCCTTTTTCCGTGATGCCGAGACTTTCACCCACTTCGCCCGCCATGACCATACCGATGCCGACGGCAAGGCCGTGCGAAAGCGACGAGAAGCCCGTAAGCTTTTCGAGCGCGTGGCCGAATGTGTGGCCGAAGTTTAAAATCATACGCCGGCCTTTGTCGTTCGTGTCTTCCTCGACAAAATGCTTTTTGCACAGCACGCAGCGGCAGATGGTTTCCTCCAAATGGTCGATGACTTGTCCCTGCTCCAATTTATCGAACAGCGCGGCGTCTGCGATGCAGCCGTATTTGATGACCTCGCCCATGCCGTCCGTGAAATAGGCATCGGGCAGCGTGGAGAGCGTTTGGGGATCGGCGAGGACGAGGCGCGGCTGATGGAACGCGCCGACGAGGTTTTTACCGAACGGCAAATCGACACCCGTTTTGCCGCCGACACTGGCATCTACCTGCGCCAAAAGGGACGTGGGCACCTGCACGAAATCCATGCCGCGCAGGAACGTTGCCGCCGCGAAGCCACCCATATCGCCCGCTACGCCGCCGCCGAGCGTGACAATGATGTCGCTGCGCGTGAAATCGTTTTCCGCAAGCGCTTCGTAAATCTGCATGACGGTGGAAAGCTGTTTTTGCGGCTCGCCGGCTTCAAAGACGAACTCCGCCGTGTGGATACCCGCTTTTTCAAGCGAAGCTTTTAGACGCTCGCCGTATATCGGGAAGACGTTTGTCTCGCTGACAATCATGGCGCGGCTGCCGGGGCGGACGAGCGGGGCAATTTTTTCGCCCGCGCGGTCCAAAACGCCGTCTTCTACAATAACTTCATACGGTTTATCTGTTTTAATCTCGATCACCATTATCCGAATTTCTCCTTTTTTTCACGTGCGGAGGAAAGCAGCGCCACGAGCTCTGCCCGATCGTTTTTCGCCACCGCAGCGCGTATACGTTCTATATTGCGCACGAGTTCTTCCGTCTCGTCCGCTAATTCCTCACGGTTTGCAAGGAAAAGGTCTGCCCACAGCTCCGCATTGATGCGCGCCACGCGCGAAACGTCGCGGTAGCTGCCGGCGGAAAAGCCGCTGTGCTCATCGCAGCGCGGGCTCATGACATAAGCGCACGCCAAAACGTGCGGAATCTGGGACGTATAGGCGATCATACGGTCGTGCTTTTGCTGCGTGCAGTATTTGATGGTGCCAAAGCCCATGCTTTTTGCGAGCGACACGAGGGTATCTGTGGCGCTTTGCGGAGCTTCGCCGGGCACGAGAATATAGGAAGCGTTATAAAAGAGGCTTGCCTCGCTGGCGTCGAACCCGCTGCGCTCCTTGCCCGCCATGGGGTGGCCGCCGACGTAAACGAACGGGTAGTTTTTGGCGATCTCCGTTAATTTGCCGCAGACCTGATTTTTGATGCCGCACACATCCGTGACAATGCAGCCTTCTTTAAAATGCGGTGCGTTTTCCTCGACGAAGCGCACGACATCTGCGGGATACAGACAGACGTACACGACGTCCGCGTTTTCGAGCAAAGACGTGCTGCCGACGGAATCGATGGCGCCGAGGGAAAGTGCGTCGAGCAGGGTGTTTTCGTCACGGTCAAAGCCGATGACGGTGTGCTCTGTATTTTCTTTGAGGGCCTTTGCGAGCGAACCGCCGATGAGACCCAGACCAATGATTGCGATTTGCATATCGTTCTCCCTTTCGGGTAAATTTTTACAGGCTCTTCACCGTTTCGGTGACCTTCTGCACTTTCTTTGCGAGCACGTCGAACTGATCCGGCGTGAGGGACTGTGCGCCGTCGCACAGGGCACGGCTGGGGTCATTATGCACCTCGATGATGAGGCCGTCTGCGCCGACGGCTGCCGCTGCCATGGCAAGCGGCTCGACAAGCCAGTTGATGCCGCTGGCATGGCTGGGGTCTACGATGACGGGCAGGTGGGAAAGGCGCTTTAAGATCGGCACGGCGGAAATATCGAGCGTATTGCGGGTGAATGTCTCATACGTGCGGATGCCGCGCTCGCACAGGATGACCTGCTCGTTGCCGCCCGCCATGATATACTCGGCGCTCATGAGAAGTTCTTCGATGGTGTTGGCAAGGCCGCGCTTTAAAAGAATCGGCTTATGCACGTGACCCAGCTCCTTTAAAAGCTCGAAGTTCTGCATGTTTCTTGCGCCGACCTGAATGACATCGACGTCCTCAAAGAGGTCGAGGTGGTCGATGCTCATAATCTCGGTGACGATGGGCAGGCCGGTTCTTTCCTTGGCTTTTTTGAGGAGCTCGAGGCCCTCTGCCTTAAGGCCCTGGAACGCATACGGCGAGGTGCGGGGCTTGAATGCGCCGCCGCGCAGGAACGTAGCGCCTGCGGCCTTGACGCGCTCTGCGACACAGCAGATCTGCGCTTCGCTTTCGACGGAGCACGGACCCGCGATGAGCGCAAGGGAACCGTCGCCGATCACCTGACCGGTAGGAAGCTTGATGACCGTATCTTCCGGATGGAACTTACGGTTTGCTTTTTTATACGGCTCCTGCACGCGCTTAACGCTTTCTACAATATCCTGTGCGGCGATGTACTCGCTGTCTACCGCAGCGGTATCGCCGATAAGGCCGAGCACGGTGGAATGTGTGCCGACCCATGTGTTAACACTGACGTCATAACGGTCGGTGAGATTCGAAATGAAATTTTTGACCTGTTCTTCACTGCGGTTGGCTTTGAGTACGATGATCATGTTTTTTCCCTTACCTTTCTTTTATAGGAGCCGTGCCCCGCTGCCCCTCTCGGCACAAAAAAAGCGAAGCCCATTGGCTCCGCTTGGTTTTATACTGCTCAGAATACTTCAAATTCCTCCGCGCAGAAATTTTCCGCGCGTTTTCAAGCGTTGCCCGGTATATTCACATACGACGAAAAGCACACGGTATAAAATCGTGCGCTAAAATACTTTGTAAATCGTCTTGTGAATAAAACGGACTGCATAGTTTGAACCATCCTATATGTGACTCTTGCTTTGCGATTTGCAGGTTTGCTTTATCTATCCTGCATCGCCGTGTTAAAATCATACCGCCGCGCGGGCACTTTGTCAAGAGTTTTCTTGCGGTGTTCCGGGAGAAGTTCCTTTTTTGCGTCTTCTTCTGCGGAAGCGCTTCTTTTGGGGCCGCTCCTTTTCGGAGGTATTTCCCGGCTTTTTGCGCTTCGCTTTTTCAATGGGCTCGCCGCGCAGGGCGCAAATGCGCTCTACAACGACAACCGTGGGCGCGCCGGCGTCGACGACGACGTCCGCGCTTGCGAGGTATTTCGGGCGGCGCTCGTTTAAAAGGCGCTCAATCACCGCGCGGCGGTCCGGCGTCTGCAGAAGCGGGCGGCGTTTATCGTTTTTGAGGCGCTCCTGCAAGGCGGCCAGCGGTACGTCGAGATAATAGATGGTACCGCCGCCTTGATGGAAGCCCTCTACGTTCTGCGGCTGCATCAGCGTGCCGCCGCCCGTGGCGATGACGAAACGATTACTTTGCGCAAGCTCCTTTACGGTCTCGGTCTCGAGCGCGCGAAAATGCAGTTCGCCGTATTCTGCGAAAATCTCCTTGACCGTCATGCCGGTCTTCTTTTCTATGTACAAGTCCATATCGACAAACTGCATATCGAGCGCGGCGGCCAAGCGACGGCCGACCGTGGTCTTGCCGCTGCCCATGAAGCCGCTTAAAACGATATTGCCCGATTTTATGATTTCACCTTTTACTTTTTTGTCCATTTCCCGTTCCCCGTTTCTTTCGGTTCGTTATGCGCGGAAAAGCCGTGCCGTTTCCGCTTCCGCATCGCAGATGAGCTGTTCGATATCGCTGTCCTTAAACGATGCGCCGTACCAGAGCTCGTGCGCGGCGACCGCCTGACAGACGAGCATGCCCATACCGCCGACAGTTTTGAGTCCGCAGCTTGCGGCAAGCTTTAAAAATTTCGTTTTGCCGGGGTTATAGACGGCGTCGAACGCGGCTTTGCAGCGGGAGAGCACGTCTTCCCCGACAGCACTGACACCGGTTTTGGGGTACATACCGAGGCTTGTGGTGTTGAGTACGAGATCGTAGTGCCCGGTTTCCTTGGCGAGCTCGTCATAAGACAGCACGCGGAACACGCCGGTTTTGCTGCGCGTGCGGCAGAGCTCCGCGAGTTCATCGCTGAGCACCTGTGCTTTTTCGAGCGAGCTTTCGCGGCAGACGATATCAAGATGCGGTGCATCGGCCGTGAGCACAGCTTCAAATGCGATGGCACGCGCCGCGCCGCCGCGGCCGAGCAGAAGGAGCTCGCCGTTAAAATCGAGCCCATAGCGCGCAAGGGCCTTTTTGCAGCCGACACCGTCCGTTGTGTAGCCGGTCATTTTGCCGTCTTCGACACGCACGGTGTTGACGGATCCGAAAAGCTTCGCTTTTTCGTCGATACCGTCGAGCAGGGGAATGATGTCGCTTTTGTGGGGGATGGTGATATTGAAGCCGTCGAGCGTGCGCAATGCGGGCAGCGCCTGTGTAAGGGACGGTACATCCAGCACGGAATATTCCGGCTTATGGCCTGTGAGGGAAAAGAGGCGATCATGGATAAACGGCGACATCGTGTGCCCAATGGGGTGCCCGATGACGGCAAAACGGCGAAGCTGCATTTTAAGGCTCTCCTTTAAAAACAGAAAAATTTAGCACGGAATGCGGAATTGCTATTGACAAATAAGCCGTGCATCCATACAATGTATGTGAAGTACACCCCGATTGTATCATGCCTGCGGCGTTTTGTCCATACGGCAGACGGTGCAGTACTTGACAAATACTACACGATAGGAGGAAAATTAAATGGTTCTGGAGAAAGTTATCGATATTATTGCTGAGGAGCTCAGCGTAGATCCCTCCGAGATCACCGAGGATTCCAACCTGGTTGAGGATCTGGACGCAGATTCCCTTGCTGTTGTTGATCTTGTCATGTCCATCGAAGATGCTTTCAACGTAGAAATTCCGGATACGGAAGTTGAAAACCTCAAGACGGTTGGCGAAATCGTTCAGTTCATCGAAGAACATCAGGGTCAGTAAATTTTACGCCTTGTGCAAAACGATATGAAAACACCGGGAGCGGCTTTCTGGCTGTTCCCGGTGTTTTTTTTCGCTGATTTAATTTGTTCCGATGGACAGCTGTTTTGTTGGTACTCTGTTTCTGCAAATTAGTTTAAACTAACTTTTAATTATTTATGTATAAGTATCTTTGGTACAAATTGCACCGAATAGTACAAGGAAAGAAGAAACGAACCTTCTTTTCTGTTTTTTTAAATAAAATCTTAGGCGGCCCGCACAAAGATGGCTACCGCTCTTGCTTTTCAGAAAAATTCCCTGTATAATAAGAAAAGATATGCCCGCTTTGGGCCCGGCGGCACAGCGTTTGCCGCACGAATCGTGAAAGGACTGAATTTCTTGGCGAATCAGAAGAAGATGGTCAACGACATCACTTCCATGGACGTTGACTTTTCCAAATGGTACACCGATATTGTTAAAAAAGCCGAGCTGATGGATTACTCCAGCGTAAAAGGCTGCATGATCATCGAGCCGTACGGCTACGCGATCTGGGAAAACATTCAGCATGAACTGGACGATCGCTTTAAGGCGACGGGTCACCAGAACGTTTACATGCCGCTGTTCATCCCGGAATCCCTCCTGCAGAAGGAAAAAGACCATGTAAAGGGCTTTGCGCCTGAAGTGGCTTGGGTAACGGAAGGCGGCAACGAGAAGCTGAGTGAGCGCCTGTGCGTACGCCCGACGAGTGAGATTCTCTTCTGCGAGCATTACCAGAAGATCATCAACTCTTACCGCGACCTGCCGAAGCTCTACAACCAGTGGTGCTCCGTTGTGCGCTGGGAGAAAACGACGCGTCCGTTCCTGCGCTCCTCCGAGTTCCTGTGGCAGGAAGGCCACACCATGCACGAAACCGCAGAAGAGGCCATGGAAGAGACCATGCGCATGCTGCACACCTACGAGGAGTTCTACAAGAACGTGCTCGCCATTCCGGCTGTGACCGGCCAGAAGACCGAGAAAGAAAAGTTTGCGGGCGCTGTGGCGACCTACACCATTGAGCCGATGATGCACAACGGCGTTGCTTTGCAGGGCGGCACGAGCCACTACTTCGGCGACGGCTGGGCAAAGAACTTCGGCATTACGTTCACGGGACGCGACAATACCCTGCAGCACCCGCACCAGACCTCCTGGGGCGTTTCCACCCGCATGATCGGCGCCATCATCATGGTACACGGCGACGACAACGGTCTTGTACTGCCGCCGAAGGTCGCGCCGATCCAGCTGGCAATCATCCCGATTGCACAGCATAAGCCCGGCGTGCTCGACAAGGCAAACGCGCTGTATGAATCCCTGAAGACGAAGTTCCGCGTGAAGCTGGACGACACCGACAACTCCCCCGGCTGGAAGTTCAGCCAGTATGAGATGCAGGGTGTGCCGCTGCGTTTGGAGATCGGTCCGAAGGATATTGAGCAGAACCAGTGCGTGCTCGTCCGCCGCGACACGAGAGAGAAGATTTTCGTTTCGCTCGATAACCTTGAGGGCGAGATTGAAAAGGCACTGCAGGCTGTGCATGACGGTCTTTACGAGCGTGCGCTGAAGAACCTTGAAGAGAAGACCTTCACGGCGACGACGTATGAGGAGTTCCTCGACATTGCGGAAAACAAGCCCGGCTTCATCAAGGCCATGTGGTGCGGCGACAGCGCGTGCGAGGACAAGCTGAAGGACGCGACCGGTGGCGTGAAGTCCCGTTGCATTCCGTTTAAGGAAGAGCACCTCTCTGATGTTTGCGTTTGCTGCGGCAAGCCGGCAAAGCACATGGTCTACTGGGGCAGACAGTACTGATTTTTCTGCTTTGCGTAGCGCTATATCAAATCGGCATACGTGTTTTACACGGTTTTAACTGTGTTTTTATAAGCAGAATGTTGTAAGAATACTTTAGGGCACACCGTATTTTTTGCGGTGTGCCTCTTTTTTTGCTCTTTTTTATGAAATGCACGGCTGATTTTTGGACGCGCAGGCAACAAAGCAAAAGTTTTTATGCAAATGATACAAGCAAAATAGAAAAAGCTTGTGCAAATCCGCTTTTTTCACAAAAAGGGCTTTACATTTGCTTTGGAATGGTCTAAAATACAAGCAGAAATAAATCGTTAGGAGTCCGTATGGACTTCGGCGTAAATTTAGGAGGAGAATTCCAATGGCAAATGTAAGAGTTGGCTTTATCGGCTGCGGCGGTATTGCAAACGGCAAGCACTTCCCGGGCATGGCCCAGCAGGAAGGCGTAGATATGTGCGCATTCTGCGACCTCATTCTTGAGAGAGCAGAAAAGGCCGCTAAAGAGTACGGCACCCCGGACGCTAAGGTTTACACCGATTATCATGAGCTTCTGGCAGACCCGACGATCGACGCTGTTCACGTTCTGACCCCGAACGTTGCACACTGCGAGATCACCGTTGCTGCTCTTGAGGCTGGCAAGCACGTTCTGTGCGAGAAGCCGATGGCTGCTACCCCGGCTGACGCTAAGAAGATGCTTGAAGCAAGAGACAGAACCGGCAAGATGCTGACGATCGGCTATCAGTATCGTCACTTCCCGGAGAACCAGGTTGCTAAGAAGGTTGTCGATTCCGGCGCTCTTGGCGATGTTTACTATGCAGAGGCTACATACCTCCGCCGCCGTGGCGTTCCGACCTGGGGCGTGTTCACGGATAAGGCAAAGCAGGGCGGCGGTCCGCTGATCGACATCGGTACGCATGCTCTTGACCTCACGCTGTTCCTCATGAACAACTACGATGTTGACTATGTTTGCGGCACTTCCTTCGAGAAGCTCGGCCACACGCTCGATGCTAAGCATCAGGGTCAGGTCAACTACCGCGGTGAGTTCGATACCTGGAACAACGAGACCTACGACGTTGAAGACTCCGCTGTTGGCTTCATCAAGATGAAGAACGGCGCTACGATTGTTCTGCGCGCTGCTTGGGCTATCAACATGGCTGAAGACTACGCTGCAAACGGCGAAGCTTACACGATGCTGGCTGGTACCGAGGGCGGCCTCGATACGAAGGAAGGCCGTGTCCGTCTGAACCATGTTGTTGCTGAGTACCCGACCATTTCTTGGGTTGGCAACAAGGTCAGAGGTTTCATCCCGGGCTTCTCTCAGGGTCCGGCACCGAAGTCCAAGGAAGCTGAGATCTGGGTCAAGGCTCTGAAGGGCGAAGGCGAGCTGTTTGTTACGGCTGATCAGGCTTATGTCGTCACGAGAATCCTCGATGCGATCTATGAGTCCAACAGAACCGGCAAGCCTGTTTACTTCGACTAATTTTAATCAGTACATTTTGTGTGCGGCGGCATTTCGTGTCGCCGCACATTTTTTAAGGCGGAGTTTCCGCAAACGTTATAATTTTCAGAAAGGTGGTTTTCCCCATGGAAAATATCAATGTTCAGGTTTATTCCCTGATTTCCGAGCCGATTAGCCCGATTGAGAAGCTGAAGACCATTGCAAAGCTTGGTTTTGCAGGCGCAGAGTTCACTGCAGACTTCACGGAAGTGCCGGTTGAAGAAATGAAGAAGGTTCTCGCAGAGAACAATTTGAAGGTCGATTCCGCTCACGTCGGTCTGGATCAGATTGAAGGCGTTCTCCCCTACTTCGCGGAGCTGGGCGCAAAGCTCGTCATCTGCCCGGCGACAAATTTCTGCAACAAGGCAGAAGCTGAAGAAGTTGCAGCAGATCTCAACCGCCTCGGCAACATTGCGAAGCAGTACGGCATCAAGATCGGCTACCACAACCACACCGACGAGTTCTATGTGGACGAGGGCAAGTATCTTTATGACTGGCTCATCGATGCATGTGACCCGGAAGTTACGGCTTTCCAGCTTGACTGCGGCTGGTGCAGCGCAGCAGGCGTAAACCCGGTAGACTTCATCAACAGCCACGCAGGCCGCATTGCAAGCATCCACATTAAGGAAAACAGCGGCGTTATCGGCGCAAACAAGCCGCAGTCCCGCCACGACACCACCCCGCGCTTCAAGTTTGAGAAAGACGCTGACGGCAAGCCGATCTTCCCGCCGGAGTTCCTCAAGATGAAGGAAGAGCACGACAAGCTGAACGTGCCGCAGGGCCAGGGCATTGTGGACTGGAAGGCTGTTAAGGCAGCTGCCGACGCACAGTGCGACAACGTCATTTACGTTGTTGAGCGTGAAGCCAGCTACAACGATCCGCAGGATCGCGTAGCTTGCCTTGCTGAAGACATTGCATGGCTGAAGGCTAACCTGTAATTTAACTGAACGCAAAATGAGCCGAGCACAGAAGTTGTGTTCGGCTTTTTTGCTGCGCAAAAAAAGAAGCTTGCGGGGAACATAGCGTAGCGACACTAAAAATTTCGCCCGCCTTTTCAAAAGCAGAGGGGACTTGGGGCAGTGCCCCAAGTCCCCTCAAGTTTTCTCGAAGAAAATTTAAATCAAAGCCTTTATTCGTTCGCTTTCACAAGCAAATGCGAAGCGCTTAGTGCTGGATCTGCTGCTCTTCCTCGTCATCGTTATGGCTCCACGGCGAGGGGGCCAATTTTTTATGCAGCGCAACAAGCTCGTGGTCGTAGTTATGTCTGACTTCACACTTTTTGTCGAAAATCATGGTCGCTTCGTCGTCTGCGGTGCAAGCCGGCCACTCCGGCAGGTCTTCGCTGGACGGTTTGCCGTCACGCGCGAAGTTGAGCCACGCGTCGCACATCTGCTTTTCGAGCAAGTCGGTCACGCCGGGCTCGTTATACGCGGCGACGAGGCTCGTGTTATGGAACACAAACGGGATCTCGCTGCAATGCCACGCGATATGCCCACCGTCATACGGGAAGGTGTAGGTCATCATATACGAATATGTGCCGCTTTCCGGGTGCTGTGCTTTTTTCAAGATGAAATCAGTAGACGGCGCACGGAAGATGGAATCCATGAACAGCACGTCGCTGACGTCCTTATCCGGGTAAACCTCGGCGAACATCTCCTTGAGCTTTTTGCCCTCTGCGCCGTAGCGTTTTTCGATCATAGAATCGATGAGTGCAGCATCGGCCTTTTCCTCTTCGCTTAATGCCGGCATGAACGAGAACTCGCCGAGCACGGTGCCAACCATGACCGGGATAGTCTTTGCGTGCTCCGTGAAACCGACCTCGAGCGGATCGCCGAGGTACCAATCGTTTGCGAGCGGGTTGCCGCCGACGTATGCGCCTGTTTTTGCGACCTCCGGCGCGACCTTGTTGTACGCTGCCGCGAGCTGTGCGTACGGGATGGTCTCCAGTGCTTTGACATCATCGAGCTTCAATTCTGCCAGAAGCGCCGTGACGATGGCTTTGCCGTTCTGCTCCGTGGAATTGCCGGAGACGAAGTGATCGATGCATCCGCTCTGCACGACGCCCTTATGGAACAGGCCGTCCGCCGCAGGGGTCTGCATCAGCGTCCAGACCTTCATGCCGCCGCCGGACTGGCCGAACAGCGTGACGTTTTCCGGGTCGCCGCCGAAGTTTGCGATATTTTCGTGAATCCACTGCAAAGCTGCGACCATATCGGCGTTGCCGGCGTTGCCGGAATTCTTATATTCCTCGCCGAACGGGGAAAGGTCGAGATAGCCGAGGATATTGAGACGGTGGTTGAGTGAAATGACGACGACATCGCCGTATTTGCTCATGTTTTCGCCCTCGTAGGCGATGTGCTCAATGGAGGAGCCCGCCGCGAATCCGCCGCCGTGCAGCCAAACGAGCACGGGCTTTTTGGCGTTCGGGTCAAGATGCTGCGTCCAGATATTGAGGTACTGGCAGTTCTCATCGAGCGGCCAATAGCGGTGCGGCACCATCAGCTCATTGCTGGGCTGATCCTGCTGCAGCATGGGGCACACGTAGCCGTAAGCCAGCGCGTTTTTGATGCCCTCCCACGGCTCTACCGGGGTCGGCTGGTGGAAACGCTTTGCATCGGCGTATTTTACGCCGTGGAACACATATGTGCCGTCAAGCTGAAAACCGCGCAGCTTACCGGCTTTGGTCTCGACGACCGGGTCTGTTTTGGTGCACATGAAATTTCTTGCCATATATCACAACTCCTTAAAAATTTGACAAGTAAAAAATAACCTTGCAATGTTAATTGTAAGGTTATTTCTCATAAATGTCAATATTCTAATTTTTGATTTTATGTGCAATTTACAAGAATAGGTCTTTTAAAAGCTGCTTGCCGGTCTTTGTGCGGAAGATGTTCTCGTACACCTTTTCGGCGGCTTCATGGGTCATGCCGCTCTCGAAAATGTTTACGAGGAAATCGGCTTCAACCAAAATCTGATAATCGATGCCGTTGATGTTCGTATACGTGTGGTGGTGGCCGATGAGATAGCAGATGCGCTCTGTCTGCCCATGGGTATAACCGCACGCGGGCAGCATTTCGAGTGCGATGGGCGGGCCTTCCACCTCCTGGTGAGAGCCGTTGCAGTTGCCGTATTTTTCAAAGCACACACGGATGCCGATGTCGTGCGTAATGGCGGCGGCTTCCAAAATTTCTTTTGTCGCATCGTCCACGTCTTCGCCCTCCGCGATGGTCTTTGCGAACGCGAACACCTTCAAAAAGTGGTTGACGCGCTCGACACAGCCGCCCTCGTACTCTGTCATTTTCAAAACGAGCTTGCTAAAATTTGTCATGTTTTTCACTTCTTTCTTTCAAAATCGTCTGCGCAGGGCACCCAGTACCGGCGCGTGAGGATGCCTTCTTCCAGCACTTTGTTTTCGAGTACGCCGCCGGCGCTTTCAATCGTTTTCGCCGATCCGGTGTTTGTATCATTGCAGGTGATGAGTACCTTTTTGATGCCGATTGAACGCGCAATGGGCAGCGCGAGCGCAAGCTGGATTTTGGCATACCCGTGGCGGCGCTCACTCGGCACAATGCCGTAGCCGATGTGACCGCCGAACAGCCTGAGGTAGTCGTTCAGCTCGTGGCGGATGTCCACGGCGCCGAAGAGTTTTGTTTCGTTGTCATCGGTGAGAAAATAAAGCGTTTCATTCACAAAGCCCTCGGGGACACGAGTGCGCTTTTGGATGCTTTCACGCCGCCATTCCTCAAACGGCAGATTTTTCGGATTTGCGGACGCGATGGGTACGATGCGCTCCGCGCCCCAGTCTTTAAGATATGCCGCATACTGCGTCGCTGTAATTTGTTCCGGCAAAATCAGTTTCATTGAAATTTCTCCCGTTATCTTGCCATGACGGCCTCGATGTCTTCGATGGTGCGCGGCACGGACGCAGAGAGGTTCTCTGCGCCGGTCGGCGTGACAAGGCAGTTATCCTCCACGCGGAAGCCGATGCCGAGATCTTCGGCGTAAATGCCGATATCAACGCAGAAGACCATGTTCGGCGCGATAGGCTTACCGAGTGCATCGACAACATCGTGCACGTCGTAACCGACATGGTGCGCACCGCCGTGCCACATGTATTTGCCAATCTCATCGTAAGAGGACAGCAGACCGATCTTTTTCAGCTGCTCAC
Organism: Hominenteromicrobium sp.; assembly: GCF_046974225.1. NCBI lineage: Bacteria > Bacillati > Bacillota > Clostridia > Eubacteriales > Oscillospiraceae > Hominenteromicrobium > Hominenteromicrobium sp. The sequence goes on from NZ_JBKWAE010000022.1 coordinate 16,543, forward strand.
AGCAATAGCGGCGGGCGGTCTTATCCACATCGTCCATGAGCATACCGGGCTTGATGATGGAGAACATGTAGTTCGACGTATTGAGGGCACACTCATACAGCATGCGCTGCTCTTTCGAGTATTTGCCGTTGCACGGCCAGCCACGGGAGACATCGTTACACTCGCCGTCCCACTGCGCGCCAACGTCATTCAAGATCATATCGCCGTCCTTGGCTTGTCCCATGTAGCTGTCGTAATGGATGCAAAAGTTGTTTTCGCCGGCGGAAATGATGGAGTGGAACGCGGGCTCAAGCACACCGGCGCTGGTGAGGGCGTAGTCGAACTCGGCTTTATACTCGTACTCATACATGCCGGGGTGCGAAGCGCGCATCATGCGCAGAATGCCTTCGTGCGTAACGGTCATAGCACGACGCATGGCGTCAATCTCGCACGGAGCCTTCAGGGTACGCAGGCGCTTTAAGATGGGCAGGATATTTTCAACCGTGAGGAACGGGTAGCCGGTCTTAATGGTCTGCGCGAAGCGGTGGGCTTCATCTAAGCCCTCGTCCGGCGTATGGCGGTAGAGGTCGAGGTAGACGCGCTGCACGTTGCCGCTGTTCAAAACACGGTGGATATCGTTTTCAAAGTTCTCAACGAAACGGATATCCGTGATACCGGACTGCGCCATAACTTCATCGGCTTTCGGTCTGCGGCCCGTCCAGCGCTCTTTCATGAGATCCGGCGGGAGGATATAGATGGATTCCTGCACATTGCCGCCGATTTTTGTGGCGACCAACACGAGCCCCGCGAATTTAATGCCCGTTAAATACAGGAAATTGCGGTTTGTGAAGAATGTATAGTACGCATCGGCGCTCTGGCGCGGTGCGCTGCCGGAAAAGAACACGGCTGCGCTGCCGTCTTTCATTTCGGCGTACAGGCGCTGACGGTTTGCCTTGTGGAATTCTGCTGTCATGATAATCCCTCCGAATCTTCTTTGCTTTTATCTATTTCTAAAGGCTTGCTGAGCAAGCCTTTTAAGAAACCCCTTGATAGGGTTTCTTACGTCAAATCGTCCACCGGACGATTTGACTATCTTCCTGATCTTTGGGTAAGCAAAAGGATTTCGTCGTCTGCGGACGACGAATCAGGGCTCTACCCTGATAACCCGCAAGTTTTCTGGAAAAAACTTGACCAAAGACTTTGTTTGTCGCTTCGCTATGTTTACTTTAGCTTTGCTGCAAGTGCAACCCAGCCTTTTTCCTCTTTGCGGTCGATGATCTCGAATTTATCCGCGAGGCACGCCAAAACATCGTCTTCTCTGGTATCAATGATGCCGCTCATGATATAGACGGTATCGAGCTTCATAAAGCGTGGAGCATCTTTTGTGAGCAGAATCACGACGTCTGCGACGATATTCGCGACAACGACATCGAATGTGCCGGTAACCTTATCTGCCAGATTGCCGCAGATGCCGGTGAACTTATCGCCGACGTGGTTGATCTCTGCGTTTGCGACGGCGGTCTTGACGGCGAGAGCATCAATATCGACGCCAACGGCGCTGCCTGCGCCGAGCAGCAGACCGGCGACGGACAAAATACCGCTGCCGCAGCCCATATCAAGCATGGTATCGCCCGGCTTTACATACTTTTCGAGCAGCTCCATGCAAAGGCGGGTCGTTTCATGCGTGCCGGTACCGAACGCGAGACCCGGCTCCAGATGCAGCACGACGCGGTCACCTGCTTCGTACTCGTCCTCCCACATGGGGCGCACAAGCAAGCGGTTGCCGACGGGGATGGGCTTAAAATACTTTTTCCAGTTGTTGATCCAATCCTCCTCCGCACAGTTGGCGGCGGTGATGGTGTTCTCAATGCCGACGGCTTCAAAACGCTCTTTGAGGAAAGAAATGGCTTCCGCCGGGTTTTCCTCCGGGCTGATATACACATGGATGATGCTTTTGGTTCGGTCTTTTTTAAGAAGGTCTTCGTCAATGAGGTCGATATGCGCGATTTCCATCGCTTCCTCTTCTAAATGCGAATAGTCTTCAATATAAATGCCGTAGGGCACGACCATCTGCGCAATGTCGCCCGCGCGGTCCGTATCCGCCGCGGGAATAGTGACCTGTAATTCGGTCCAGTCTGCGTTTACCTGATCTGTCATACTTTTTAACTCCTGTTCTCTTTTTATAAAATGCAGAAAATTATCTATACATTTCTCATATAAGCTGATTATACAACGCGCCCGGAAAACTTGCAATAGGAGGCCCTGCGACAATCATGACAAAACGCAAATTTCTGCTGCAAGGCATCGCTTTAACGGCATTTTCACTGTTTTTCCGCATTACGAATATCGGCTACCGTGCGTATTTATCGGGCAAAATCGGTGCGGAGGGCATGGGGCTTTACCAGCTCATCTTCTCCGTGTTCCTGCTCGCCATCACGCTTTCCACTTCCGGCATCAGCTTGGCCGTGACGCGCATGGTGACGGCAGCCATTGCGGCGAACCACCGCTGCACGGTGCGCAGCGTGGTGACGCAGTGCTTTTTGTTCTGCCTGACGGTGAGCTGTACCATTGCGGTTTTGCTGCTGTGCTTTTCGGATTTTGCCGCCGCGCATATTTTGGGCAACGCCGGCGCGGCGCCGTCTCTGCGCATTTTGGCGCTTGGGCTGCCGTTTATGTCGCAGTGCACGTGCATGAAGGGATATTTTTTAGCAGTGGACGAATCGCTTTCCACCTCATGGAGTGACGCGGTGGAACAGGTGCTGACGATTTTCTCCGCCGTTGTGCTGTTCTGGTATTTTGCGCCGCAGAGCATAGAAGCCGCGTGCTTTGCGGCGATGATTGCTTCAACATTCGGAGAAGCCGTTTCGTTTTTGGCGGGGTTCCTCATTTACCGCCGCAGCTTAAAGCGCAACACGCCGAAAGAAAAAGAGCAGGCGACGGGCGTTCTGCACGGGATGTTCCACATTGCGGTGCCGTGCACGCTTTCGAGCGCGGCGCGCAGCTTGCTTTCAACGGCGGAAAATCTGCTCATCCCGCGCGAGCTCGGGCGGTACGGGCTCAGTCGTGCGGCTTCCATGTCCGCCTACGGTTTATTGCAGGGCATGGCAATGCCGATGCTGTACTTTCCGTCTTCGTTTTTGACGTCGTTCGCGTCTTTGCTCATCCCGAAAACGGCGCGGGAATTTGAGCTTTCGCACCGCAGGGCCGTGCGGCACATCACGCAGCGCGCGGTGCACGCAGCCCTGCAGTTCGGCATTTTCTGCGCGGGGATCTTCTTCGTTTTCGGCAGTGACTGGGGCGAGGCGTTTTATAAAAGCCGGGAAGCCGGGGCATACCTCAAAATTTTGGCGCCGCTCGTACCGCTTTTGTATCTGGATGTCGTGGTGGACAGTCTTTTAAAGGGGCTTGACGAGCAGCTGAACTCCATGAAATACAACTTTTCGGATTCGTTTCTTCGTGTGCTTTTGATTTTGCTTTTCATGCGGTTTGCCGGTATGCGGGCGTACATTGCAATTTTGTTTTTCTCGTCCATCTTCAACGCGATGCTGAGTGTACGAAGATTATTAAAAGTCGCCGATGTACATATCGGGCTATTGAAAAGTGTAGTGATACCGACGTTTTTCGCACTGCTTGCCGCGAATACAACACAGTTTTTATTGAAAAGCATTTCGCTTTCGGGTATTCCCCTTGTTTTGCTGCAAACGGCGGTTTGTGCAGGGTTTTATGCCGCTTTGCTGTTTCCGTTTTTAAAGCTGTGCGCGTATCATACGGACAAAAAGCAAACCGTTAAAACATAAAAGCGGCGCTCCGACAGGTTGCCCTGCCGAAGCGCCGTGGTTTTATTTACGTGTTGTCAGAAAGAAATCAGATCCAACGGGTCTCGGTCATCTTCGGCTCGAAGATGATAGCGGACTTCAGGGTCTCAACAGCCTTCATAAGGCCCTCGTTCTGGCTCATGAGGCTATCCTCATGCTCGATGCTGATGGCATAGTCATAGCCGACAAGGCGCAGAGCGCTGATGATGTCCTTCCAATAGAGCAGATCGTTGCCGTAGCCGACGCTGCGGAAGATCCAGGAGCGGTGTGCTTCGTCTGCATAGCTCTTCGTGTCGAGCGCGCCGTTCTTTGCCATGTTGTACTTATCGAGACGGGTATCCTTTGCGTGTACGTGGAAGATTGCGTCGCCGCCGAGCTCGCGGATAACAGCAACCGGATCCATGCCCTGCCAAATGAGGTGGGACGGGTCAAAGTTTGCGCCGATCTCCGGGCCCACAGCCTCACGGAGCTTGAGGAGCGTCTCCGTGTTGTAAACACAGAAGCCCTGGTGCATTTCAAGAGCGATCTTGTTGACGCCGTGCTCTTTTGCGAATGCTACAAAATTCTTCCAGTAATCAATAAGAATCTTCCACTGATACTCGAGGATCTTACCGAAATCGTCCGGCCATGCGCATACAACCCAGTTCGGATACTGAGAGGTCTCGCAATCGCCCGGGCAGCCGGAGAAGCAGTTGATCTGATGCAGGCCGTATTTTTCAGCCATCAGAACTGCGTTGCGCATGTCCTTATCATAAGCCGCAGCCAGCTCCTTATTCGGGTGGATCGGGTTGCCGTGGCAGGAGAATGCGCTGACTTCCATATCATACTTCTTGATGGTATCGCAGAACTCCTGATACTTTGCTTCATCGTGGAGCAGAACTTCCGGATCGCAGTGATCTTTGCCCGGATAGCCGCCGCAGCCGATTTCGACCATCTGGATGCCCATGGACTTGAAATACTTCAGTGCGTCCTCAAGAGGCATGTTGCCTACAACATTGGTAAGTACGCCTAACTTCATGTTAAAACACTCCTTCTAATTGAATAAATCAAAAGAATAACAGATTGAATTGGGGCTTTTTCTGAAAGAGAAAACCCTGTTTGGTTTTATTGTACTATATTTCCTTGGTAAAATCAACATGGATTTGGCTTTTACGCCGCATTTTTTTGGAATGCCTTTCGGCAGATGTATTGAATTTTTGTGGTTTTCCGTCAAATTCACGATAGAATTTCGCCGGGCCTTCCTCTATAATGAAAGTTAGCATTTTATTAAAGGCGGTATAGTTAAATGGAGAAGACCCAAAACTTTAAAAGCACCGTGTTTGCCTGCTACCGCGGGTATATCACGCAGGGCATTGTGAACAATCTCTCTCCCCTGTTTTTCGTGTTGTTCCAAAACAAATTCGGCATTTCGTATTCGCTGATTTCGGCGCTCATCCTGTGCAACTTTGTGACGCAGGTCATCACGGATATGCTTTCCGTTAAATACGTAGACCGCATCGGCTACCGAAAATCAGCGGTCATCGCACACGCGCTGGCGTTTTTAGGCCTTGTGATGCAGGGCACGCTGCCGAACGTACTGCCTGCGCCGTATGTGGGCCTTGTCCTTGCGACGATTGTGAACGGCGTGGGCGGCGGCCTGATTGAAGTTATCATCAGCCCGATTGTCGATTCCTGCCCGGGCGACGCGAAGGCCTCCGCGATGAGCCTTTTACATTCGTTTTACTGCTGGGGACAGGTGGGCGTGGTGCTCATCACGACGCTTTTGCTGCGCTTGATCGGTGAGAATTTGTGGTTTATCCTCCCGATTTTGTGGTCTTTGCTGCCGCTTTATAATTTATTCCGTTTCCTCAAGGTGCCGCTGATGCCCACCGTGCCGGAGGAAGAGAAAACACCGCTCAAAACGCTGTTTACCTCGAAAATTTTCCTCGTGGCACTGCTTTTGATGCTTTGCGCGGGCGCGAGCGAGCTTGCCATGAGCCAGTGGAGCTCGCTGTTTGCGGAGCGTGCGCTCGGCGTGACAAAGGTCATCGGCGACCTTTTAGGGCCGTGCCTGTTTGCGGTGTTTATGGGCATCGGCAGAACAATCTACGGCGTGTGGGGCGAGAAAATCCATTTAACGGGCGCGATGGTATTCTGCGCCGCACTGTGTATTTTGTGCTATCTTGGTACGGCTTTATTTGAAAACCCGTGGCTTTCTCTGCTTTCGTGCGCGCTGTGCGGCTTTTCCGTAAGCCTCATGTGGCCGGGCACGTTCTCGCTGACCTCCGCCGCGTACCCGAAGGGCGGTACGGCGATGTTCGGCATTTTGGCGGTATTGGGCGATGTGGGCTGCTCTGTGGGCCCGGCATTGATGGGCGCAGTGAGCGGCGCGGTTTCCGGCAATGCAAAAATCGCTGCATCTTTCCCGAACCTCACTGCGGACCAACTCGGTTTAAAGAGCGGCATGCTGTTTTCCGCGGTTTTTCCGGCATTTATTTTAATCGGCGTTCTGTTGCTCACACGGTTTCATAAGGCTGCAAATAAAAAGCCAAGCCCCAAAGCGGACTTGAGCGAAGAATAATTTTCAGGCAGCAGGTAGAGAAAAAGTGCAACGCAAATCTCTTGCATTTTGAATTTGCAAGGGATAAATTGTTGCACTTTTGCCAGATTGCTACCAAACAAAATTTGTGAATGCAAACCTCAAAGCAGTTTGCTTCCTGCATGCTTTCTATCCTGCGGCCTGTGTCAGCACACATGCCGTTGTGCTTTGCGACATGAACGGCAGGCAAACGCCGCTCTCACCTGCGCCGACCAGCAGCTCCGTGCCGTTTTCGCAGGTGACCTATACGTAAGATACTCACCGTAACAGTTGGGTTTCCAGCTCGCGAACGCGGCGAAGAATATCGACGGAATAGGACGGAATACGGCCGAGCGCATCGGGACCGACGTTCAAAAGGTAGTTTACACCCATGCCGTTGAGCTTCTGCTTGTTTGCAAGGATCTGCTCGGGTGTTTTCCAGTTGTGGTCGTAGTATTTGAAGCCCCATGTGTCGTTCAGCGTGGCCGCGGTCTCATAGAGGTTATACGGCGAATACTTGAAGCCGAACAGATCGTTCATGGACTGCATGTCCCCTGCGCGTTCTTTCGAGATCTCTGCCGGACGCTCTGCGGGAATCTCGTTATCGCCGAGAGAAACGTAATCATACACGCCGTTGCCGAGGCGAGAGTTTACAAGGCAGTCCGGCTGATACTGCTTCACAAGGTCGTAAAGCTCCTGACTCTGCGCCTTTGTCATCACGCCCGGGGTATCGAACCAGATCAGGCAGATGTCGCCGTATTTTGTCATGATCTCCTTCACCTGCGGCTTGATCTTCTCGTTAAAGCAGATGGAGTAGTCTTTATTGTCTGCACCGGGGAAATCCCAGTTGTTATACCACGCCGTGCCTGCGCAACCGGTGGTTTTGTCGTAGCCGCCGCCGTGCGGGTGGTGCCAGTCAAGCTCCTGCGAATAGTAAAGTCCCAGCTTTAAACCGTGCTTGTAGCAGGCTTCCGCCAACTCTGCGATGAGGTCTCTTCCAAATGGCGTTGCTTTTTTGATGTTGTATGCATCGCAGTCGGAATCAAACAGCGCAAAGCCCTCGTGGTGCTTAGAGGTAACCACAAAGTAGGTCATGCCGCATTCTTTTGCAAGCTTTACCCACTCCTCCGCATTAAAATAAACAGGGTTGAACGCACCCGCAAGCTGTTCCATTTCGCGGTTCGGGATGGCAAAGGCGGACTGGATCCATTCACCGTAATCATAAGGCGTGCGGCGCCCTCTGTACTCACCGGCGAGCATGGAATAGAGTCCGAAGTGGACCATCATGCCGTATTTCGCTTCGCGAAACCATTCGATATTGTTCATGTCTTTTCTGCACGGCTGCCGACGAAAAAAATTGCGCAGCCGTGCTTCCTCCTTTGAGAATTTTTTATGTACCCTATTATAGCATACGGAACCGAATCTGTCTTGCTGTTTCTTTTTTATACAAGCGAAAAAAGCCATGCAGCGTGCTATACTGAAAATGAAGACAAATCAAAGCGGAAAAACCGGAGACATAGTATGGCGGAATATGTAGATATTGTAGATGAGAACGGGATCCCCACAAGCGAAACGGTAGAGCACGAAACGGCGCACGCAAAGGGCTTTCGGCACCGCACCCGCGCTTGACGCAAAAGCACTTGCGAGCCTGCTTGCCAGCAATCCCGAACTACTCAAAAAGGCTTTGGAGTCTGTCCTGCTTGCAATAACACCTGAGTTTATTAGCGAAGCGCAAATTAGCAAACGGACTGAAAACCGAATGAAAATACGTCGATAATGCAGTGCGTATTAGCAAAATGCTAACTGTGGAAATACAGAAAAAGTGATTGGTCTTGACCACAAAATGCCAAACCTGTGATTAGCAATTAGCAAGCAGCCAACCACAACAGAAAATAAAAGCCGAAAAGCCCGATTTTACTAGGCTTTTCCGAAATTATAGTGTTAATCATTTCTTTTTTTGAAATCTGCTAATATTATGCCGTTTTTCCATTCGTTTTAGCAAGGTATTAGCAAACGCAAAGATTTTTGGGGAACATCATTAAGTTAATAGGATACTCGTTACGAGTGCTAATTCACAGTTGAATTTTTTGTTCTTTTTATATTAGTATAAATAAAATTTAACTTAAATAAGTCATAGAGATATCTGTATTCAGTTTTCAAAATACACAAAATACAAATGAAAGGCTTCCATTTTCGTGGTTCGGAATTAACTCCTTCACTTGTTTGAACCGGGAGGGCGTTTTTGGGGGTGTTTTTTCAAAATTTCTTGAAAAAATTTTTTGTAAACAAAAAGCCGCCTATTTCCCTCGTAATCGAGGTCAATAGACGGCGGGTAGAAATATTCATAATTTTGGTGTATAATAGGAAATTAAGAGAAAGATAAATTTGAATTTGTGGAGGATAATATGAAAGTAGATGTCATTAAGAAATATTTTCAGTCTTGGTTAGATAACGATGTTGAGATTGTAAAACAGACTTTTTCTGAAAACGCTTTGTATAGTGAATGCTATGGACCCGAATATCATGGCTTATCACAAATTGTAACATGGTTTGAAAATTGGAATAATAAGGGACAAGTATTGGAATGGACAATCAAACGAATATTCGAGCAAAACCAAACGTTAATTGTTGAATGGTACTTCAGATGTAATTATGATGGTAAGATAGATGGCTTTGATGGTGTTACAATAGCAGATTTTGATAAGGATATGAAAATATTAAAATTATGTGAATTTCAGTCGAAGGCAGAACACTACTATCCATATGAATCATGATCTAAATTCCAGTTTGTCGAACTTACTCTAAATTAGCAAAGACCGCTTACAAAAGTGTAGGCGGTCTTTTTTCGTGTTTAGATATATTTGATTTTGAGCTTTCTTTTCTTGGCTGAAAGCACCTTGCAAAGAATATCATCTACTGCGTCCGTGTATCTGCCTTGTGCTATCAGGCTGTTCTTCAAACGGATAAGTGATTGCAACACTCTCCTGTATTCTTCATCGGAGCAGAGAGGGTATTTTCATTAGCAAAATTGCGAAAACCCTGCCGATTTTTATTAGCAAGCAGTCCACCTGAAAGGCGGACGACATTAGTCCCAATTTCCATTAGCTGACGGAGGATTTGCTAATGAGGTTTTCTGCATTTTTCAGTTTCATTGTCTTTGAACTAAAATAAAAAAAGCCGAAAAGCCCGATTTTACTAGGCTTTTCGGCTGTGCTTTTGGCACCCCCTGCGAGAATCGAACTCACAACTAACCCTTAGGAGTATGGCTTACCATGTGATACACGGTTCGGATGTAACTTCCAATATCA
>NZ_JBKWAE010000023.1:0-24855 GCF_046974225.1 Hominenteromicrobium sp.
ACATAGCCGCTTGGTTTTCAAAAGAAATCAGGCGGCTATTTCTATTTTGAAGGATCTTTTCGTTTCCGGGTTTGTCACGGACAGGGCGGGAAAGCGGGTTCAAACGCGGCATACCTTTTCGTTATAATAGAACCAAAGGATAATTCTGTAGAGCAAAAGGGGGACGCGTATGAAAAATGGGAAACGGGCGGTAAGCTTTATTCTGGCGGTGGTGCTATTGTGCACATCGTTTGCAGGATGCGGCATGGTGCAGCAGGACAAGGCGTATTTGGAGCAGGTGGCGGCGGCCGTGACGGAGACGCAGAGCATTTTAAAGGACGTGGAAGCTGCGGCGGACGAGCTTTCCGGGCAGAGCAGCATTGTGTACGAGAATTCTGTGAATGCAGAGGGCTTTGACGTGCTGGACGAGTATTATACTTTGTGCACGGAGAAACTAAACGCGCTTAACGACGCGGTGGGCGCGGTGCGGCAGCAGATGCAGAGCCTCGAGCGTTGCGACGCGCCGAAAACCGAAAAGGGCAAGGCTGTGGAAGCGGAGCAGAAGGCTTACTTTGAGGACGCACTTGAGGTGATCGGCGGCATTCAGGAGGCGCTGACATTTTACACGGCGCAGTATGACGCTTTGCAGCCGCTTGTAACGGCTACGGTCGGCGACCGCAGCGACGAGCAGGCGTACCTCATTTCCGTTTACGAGGCGGCGGGCAATGTGAAAACGGCACTCAGTACGTTGGACACGCCGGAGTGGCTCAATGATCTGTGGCCGAAATACGTTGCGAACCTTGATGTGATGACGAAATACATGGAATCGCGCTCGTGGGGCCTTGCATGGTCGGACGTTTTGAGACTGTATTCCGCAAACCAGCTTATCTCGCGCGTGGGCATTACCTCCGGGCAGCACGAGGAAACGATGTTCGATTTATACAGCCGCGAATATAACCACGCCGCGTTTTTGCTCGATGAGAACCTCGACGCGTATGCGGATGAGATTCTGGCGGCCTGCGAGGGAGGCAAAGATGTTGGCGCGTATGACGCGCAGGCGCCGATCGTGTTTTCGGACTACTCGACCGTTGAGGAGATTTTTCCGAATTTGTACCCCTCGATGGACTCGGCGATCAACCTGCTTTTATATACGGACAAGGGCTACACCGACGTGATGGTGACGGCGGAAATTGCGGGCTTTACGCAGAAATATGAGCAGAAAGTGACACTGACGCCGGAGATGACGTATTTGATGATCAAGCCGCCGGTGCTCACCGATATGCCCGACCTTTCAACGACGAAGGACACGCAGATGACGCTGCGTGTGGAAAACACGATTACGGGCGAGGCGATTATTCAGGAGACGAAGAACATTGAGCTGCACAGCGTATACGATTATAAAAATTACAGCGATGAATTCGGCATTATCCAGAACGACAACATCTTGGCGTGGATGACGCCGGAAACGGACGGCATTTTGCAGGTGCGCCGTAATGCGGTATCGTGGCTGGAGCAAAGCTTCGGCACGGAATACGGTATGCTGCCGGGGTATCAGCCGGCGTACGGCTTTACGTCCGACCAAGGCGCGTACATCACGTATTATCAGGTGGCGGCGATACAGAGCGCTATCAGCAGCATGGGCGTACGCTACAACATGGGGCCGTATTCGTTCAGTGCGAGCCAGCGCGTTTTGATGCCCGACGCAGTTTTAGAGAACGGCTCCGGAATTTGCATCGAAACGGCGGTTTTAATGGCGAGCGTGCTGGAATCCGCAAGCATGCACGCGATGATTGTGTTCACGCCGGGACACGCGCAGACAGCGGTGGAAACGTGGAGCGGCTCCGGGCAATACTTCCTCATTGAGACGACGATGCTGCCGTTTACGGCGACGCAGGACGCGCTGCAGTCGCTCATTCAGCCACTGAGCGCGGAGGAATGGGCGAACTACTTGTACAACAAGGAGCAGGAGGCGCAGCAGTCCGGCGGCATGGTGTATGTGGTGGATTGCGATTTGGCGCCGGTGCTGAACATTCAGGGATTAAACTACTGAGGAGACAAACATGACACGAACGAAACGAATGACGGCGGCTGTGCTGACGCTTGTATTGCTTTTGAATTTTGCGGGCTGCGGCGCGAAAAACGCGCTGTTTGACCAAGTGAGCGGCGCGGGAAAATTTGCGGCGGAAAGCCTGACGATTTACGAAGAAAAAGGAAGCTTTGCGGCGGAACCGAAAACGGTGCGGGACGCAAAGCAAGCGGAAGAAATTTTTGGCGCGTTGAAAGCTGTGACGCTCGGCGAAGTTGTAAAGACGGACGACAAATACACGCGGTATATTTTTACATTTGCGGACGCAAGCGGCAGCAAAATGAGCTTTACGCTGCGTGAGGACGGGTGTGTTGTATTAGGCGGCAAGACATATGATGCGCTCGGCACGGACACGGTGTTTGAGGCGGCGGGGATAGACCCGGACGAGGAGACGGCGGAATCAAAAACGGAAGCGTCCTCCGAAGCTTCAAATGCGCAGACGGAGCCTGAAGTGACGCCCGAGCCGGAAGTGACCGTGACCCCGGAGCCGACGGCGGAACCGACACCTGAAGCGACGTACACGTTGGTTGATTACGACGGCGGGGTGTTCACGATGCAGCTGCCGCAGGGGTGGCAGATTATGACCGGCGGCGAATACGCGGGCTATTCCATCCGCGCGTGGGACCCGAATGACCCGGATGTGCAGATCTTCTATTACGGTGAGCTTGGCCCGTACTTTAAGAGTGCGGAAGCGAAGGCGCAGTATCAATCGATGAGCACGAGCAATGACCCGCTGACATATTTGCCGGTGCTGGAGGACCCGACGCTTGCGGGGTGCTTAAACGCGATGGACGATTACCAAGACGCTTACGACAGCATCATGCCCCAGAGTTTTGCATTTGCAAAAATTCAAAACATGACAGTTTTGAGCGAAACGCCCATTACGACGCCGCTTGCAAGCTATGCGGTTTCGGAAGCTTCGATCTTAGCGAGCCTTACATCGGAAACAGGGGCGGCCTGCACGGGTATGTTTGAGGGCAGCATTTTAGACGCGGGCGGTTATGAAATCAACGGTGTGGACGTGACGCCTTCACGCGGTGCCGCGAACATTTTCGGCATCATTGCGCCGGAGGGAAAATTTGAGACGGTGGCGCCGATCTTGATACAGTCTTTGACGAGCTTTACATTTACGGACGAGTACATTCAGGAAGCGATACGGCAGGGAAACATGCAGGCGGAAAACGCGGCCGAGGTTTCGCGCCGGAATAACGAAATGATGGAGCGTGTTGTGAATGATTTTTGCGAATATATTCGGCAATAAACGGCGATTAGCGCCGCGAACGTTGCAAAACTTTTAACCACCGTTGACGCGGGTGGCGGTTAATCCTCAACGTAAGGCAAGATCATGTTTTGGAAGGCGCTGAGCATTTTACTGTGGCGAATGACGAAATGAATAGCGGGGGCTTTGCTTTTGGACAGCATGACCCACTCGTTTTCGTGGATTTGAATTTGGATATTGCGGAACGCGGGTTTCTCCGCAAAACGGACGGTGTAGTTTGGGTGCTGTTCAGCGAATATTTTGGTGGCTTTAAGGTGCGCTGTGTATTCTTCATAGGTGTACGTGACGGTGTTTTCGATGAATGCGTTTGAAAGCGAGAGCGTGAGGGGGCTTGCCCGGAACGCTTCTTCGCTTACATGCGGGAGCTCGTCGATGACGGTGTTTACAGTGAGAATTTGCTCGATATTTTCCGTTTGCTGTTTGAGTGCGGCGTTGATGCTTTCTGCGTCTGCTGCCGACATGCCGCTGCGCTTTAGAATGCGTCCGAGCAGATCTTCCGGCATGGTATAAAGCGGCGGAGCGGAGAGAATGTTTTGCCGTGCGCCGACGGTGGCTGCGTCGTTTTTGAGGAATGCGCGGAACAGATCGGCCTGTGGGGCTTTATAAATTTCCATTAAAGGCTGCGCTTTTTGCAGCAGATGGTCTGCGATGCGGCGGCTGTGCTGCACCTCTTCACGGTTGTTTGTGAAATGGTAATGGCCGTCTTCGTGAAAGCCGTTTATGCACTCGCCGGTGAGCGCGGCGGCGCCGGAGACGTAATGAAAGTGGCAGTAGACGGTGTTCTGCACGCCTTTTAAGTAGTACGGCGAGACCTGCCCCGTCATGTAAATGGGGATCCAGCTCTCTAACCCGAGCATCATTTCTTCAAACGGGCGGTCTATGTTGTGGATTATATCGAGATGCAGTCCTTTTCGGAGCGCGACGGCGATGCCGAACATCCATTTTTTACCGAAGTCGAGATCTTCCGCCATATCGGCCATGGGCATATCGCTGCACATGAAAACGGGGGCGGCGGATTTGGAAAGCGCGGTCGCCTTGAAAAAATCGAGCTCGCCCTGCTTCATTTCCTCTATGCCGTAGTAATTGCGCGAGGCAGGGAGTCGGAACGGGAGCGAAGGCACCTTAATCTCCTCAAAATGAATGGCTTCGATATATTCATTGAGGTCGAAGGTATCGAGATGCGCGAGAAATTTGGAGACGGACTCGGCATCGCGCTGCTTTGCGGTGCACAGCCACTCCATGAGGAGCGCAGTGTAGTGCTCGGGCTTTGTAGGTTGCTCTGCGGATGTACCGACGAGCGCGCAGAGGGCTTCTTTTTGGTCGTTTTTCAGGCACCGCCTTGTGACATAGCGGCAGACCTGCGTGATGAATTCCTCTGTGTTTGCGGGTTTTCTCTGTCCGGAGCAGACGCGGGAGAGGTAGGATGCGTCGAAATTCATGGCGCGGGAAAGCTCTGCGTAGCTGATGCCGAATGCGGTGAGCAGGTTTTTAAGGTTTTGAACGGCGCTGTCAAAATCGGATTTTTCGGTGTGCAGGGAAGCGCGGAGGGTGCAGAGAACTTCGCCCTCCGAAAAGCCGGGAGAATAATCGCTTTCGGCGGCGATGGCGCAGATGCCCTGTGCGAGCCGCAGAAGCTGTTCGCTGTCCCTGCCGGGTTCGCGCTCGCCGGAGCGGTAGCGGCTGATGGCGGCATCCGATATGCCGGAGACGGCGGAAAGCGTTTTGGCGGAGCAGCCGAGTGTTTCGATATATAAATTGAGACGGTCACAAAATTTCATGCGGGTTCCCTCCGTATGCTTGATTTAAGGCGATTATACCACGCTTCGACCGAAACCGCCATAAGAGAACGCAGTGGGTTTTGACATTTTCCGGCGTGTCAATGACCAAACCGGGAAAACGCTTTTTTCGGTTACGGTTGTTTGGTAGGATAGGGGATAGAAAAGGGGGCGGGAAAATGAAGCGATGCGGTTTTATTTTGCTGTGTGCGCTGGTCGTTTTGTGCGTGCTGCTTGCGGGCTGCGAAGGAAAGACGGCGGAAAGAAGCGAAGCCGGCGAGGTGTTTGCGTTTTGCGGCGGCGAAGCAGAGAATTTCGCAAAGACATTTGACGTGAATGAGATGAACTGCATGGAATATCGCTACACGATGGACACGCCCGTTTTCTGCCGCATCACGGACAAGGCGGCGATGCAAACGATTTTTGACGCACTTTGCGAGATGAAAATCGGCGAAAGAACGGACATGCGTGCAACGGACAGCGAGCAGAGTTTGACGTTTGTGAAAACAGACGGCACGACGTGTATGATACGGTTTGAGCAGCGGAACCTGCTGTATGAAGAAGACGCTTATCAACTGGAAAATGATGCGGCGCTTTGGAAGGCGCTGCGCGAAGTGAAATAGAAATGGGGGAACGACATGAAAGAATCGAGAGTATTTGAGCTGAACCAAGCGACCGCAGAGCAGGTTTTGGAGGCTGTGACGACGTTTTTGCGCGGCGAAAAGAGCATGGAGGTGCAGAGCGTGGCGACACCGAACGGGTACCTCATTCAGGCGGCGCAGGCCGATACGCTGCGCACGCTTTCCGGCATGAAGCTGGCGACGACGGTGGAGCTCACGGTAAACGGCACGCAGCTCAATGTGACGCTCGGCGAGGGCCAGTGGGCGGACAAGCTGGGCGCGGGCGCTGTGGGGCTTTTTCTGCTGTGGCCGCTGGCGGTAACGGCGGGCATCGGCGCGTATAAGCAGAAAAAGCTGCCGAGCGAGATTTTTGAGGTGGTGTACCGCTGCACGATGGGCGAGCCAACGAGCTTCCGGACGGCGGGCGTACCCGTAAATGCGGCGCCGACAGCTCCGGCGGGGGCAGTCTGTCCGCAGTGCGGGGCGCAGATCTTCGCAAACGCGAGGTTTTGCAGCGCTTGCGGCGCAAAGCTACAAACGGTGTGTCCGGGCTGCGGCGCGCCGGTAAAGCCGGGCAGTAAATTCTGCTCGGAATGCGGGCAGGCGCTCTCTTGATTTATATATCCCAAAACGGCGGCGTGGAGCTTAGGCTTTGCGCCGCCGTTTTTTATGCGCATGTTTTGTACCGTGTGGAGTGAAGCGGTTGAAATCTTCGGCGAATTCTTGTATGATAAGGGAAAAGAAAGGCGGGGATGAAGATGAATATTACGGTTTATCTCGGTGCGAACGCGGGCAATGACCCCAAGCTGCAAGAGGCGGTGGAGGCGCTCGGCAAGTGGATTGGCGAAAACGGGCATGACCTCATTTACGGCGGCTCAAAATGCGGGCTAATGGGGTCGATCGCCGAAAGCGTGCTGCAAAACGGCGGCAAAGTGACCGGCGTGGAGCCGCAGTTTTTTGTGGACTCCGAGCTGCAGCACGACGGGCTGACGGAGCTTATTGTGACAAAGGACATGACGGACAGAAAGACGAAAATGATTGAGCTCGGCGACGCGTTTATCGCGTTCCCGGGCGGCACGGGCACGCTGGAGGAAATTGCGGAAGTGATGTCGAAGGTATCGCTGAAGCATTTAGACGCGCCGTGCATTCTTTATAATCTGAATGGATATTACAACGGGCTGAAGGCGCTTTTAGGCCATATGATCGAGATGGGGCTTTCGACCAAGGAGCGGCAAGAGGGCATTTATTTTGCCGACACATTAGATGAGATCGAACGCATTT
Source organism: Hominenteromicrobium sp. (assembly GCF_046974225.1). Taxonomy (NCBI): domain Bacteria; kingdom Bacillati; phylum Bacillota; class Clostridia; order Eubacteriales; family Oscillospiraceae; genus Hominenteromicrobium; species Hominenteromicrobium sp. The sequence goes on from NZ_JBKWAE010000023.1 coordinate 7,021, forward strand.
TAGCGGAAAAGTGAGGGATATACATGCCGAATATTGTATGGAACGCGAAGGAATATCAGCAGAATTTTTCGTTTGTGCCGTCTTACGGCGAAGCGGTGACAGAGCTTATCACGAAGCCGCAGTGAGCGAAAAAGCGACACCTGACGGTTTCCGGACTTGTGCGGTGGGAGTTCGTCCGCTATAATAAAAGCAGAACGAGCGCAAAGGAGTGCTGCTTTATGGCAAAGACGAATAAGACACCGAAGGCGGAGGACAACGCCGAGCTGCGGACGATCTCGCTTTTGAAAATTCTGAACACATACAGCGACGAAAACCACGAGCTTTCTACAAAAAACATTATGGATAAGCTCCAAAAGGAATGCGGCGTTACGGTGCATCGCACGACCGTCGGCAAGAACATCAAGCAGCTTGCGGACTGCGGCTTTGATATTTACACGCACAAGACGACGCAGAACCGCTATTACCTTGCGAGCCGCTTATTTGAGATGCCGGAATTGAAGCTGCTTGCGGACGCGGTGGAATCTGCGGGATTCATCACCGAAAAGAAAAGCGAGGAGCTGATTGAAAAGCTTTGTCGGCTGACGAGCGTTTATGAGGCCGAGGTTTTGCAGGAGGGGTTTTGCGCGAACAACGGGAAATCCTGCAATGAGAGCATTTACTACATTGCGGACACGATCAACGCGGCTATTGCAAAGCGGAAGAAAATTTCGTTTTACTATTTTCATTACGGTCCGGGCAAGAACCGTGTACTGAAAAACGACGGGAAGCCGTATGTTTTCAGCCCATATAAGCTTGTTTGGAATACAGATGAATATTACGTTGTGGGGTATTCCGACAAGCACGAAAAGCTTGTGAGCTTCCGCGTGGACCGCATTGACCGTTGTCCGGAGATTTTAGATGAGGACGCGGAGCCGCGGCCCGAAAAAGAGGAGTTGATGCGGCATATCCGCACGATGACAAGCATGTATGACAGCCGTCGTGAGCGCGTGACGCTTTTGTGTGACAACGCGATGATGAATGCGGTGGTGGACGCATTCGGCGAAGATGTGGAAACAAAGGCCTTTGGCGACGACGCGTTTACCGTGGAAACGGAGACGGCGGCAAGCCCTGTCTTTTACCGCTGGGTGTTCGGCTACGGTGGGAAAATCCGAATCACGGAGCCGGAAAACGTGAAAAAGGAGTATGCCGAAATGGTGAAAAACGCTTTTGGAAATACGTGCGGCCGGTGCGGCGCGTAAAGTAAACAGCAGTCCGACCTTTGGCAGTTTGATGCACAAAGGTCGGGCCTTTTTTTGTGTTGAAGACGGAACGTGAATGTGCTATAATGAACCGTAAGATTTTGGGAAAGGGTCCGGCAATGTATAACTCCAAACGATTCGAAACGGTGAAGAATATGAGGGAAAACAAGAAAATATCGAATGCCGTGCAGGCGGCCATCGGCGTGCTGGCCGTGGTTTTGGCGGCGCTGATCGTTTGGATGATGGTGCTGGTCTCGGGCATTCAGGGCACGGCGCGCGTGGTGAACTATGCGGGCCTTGTGCGCGGCAAAACGCAGCGCCTTGTCAAAATGGAGATTGCGGGGCAAGCGGAGGACGAAATGATAACGAGCGTGGAATCGTTTATCAACGGTCTGCGCTTCGGCGATGACGAGCTTACCCTTGTGCGATTGGGCGACAAGAGTTTTCAGACGAAAATGGAAGAGTTGGCTTCTTGCTTTGAAAGCCTGAAGCAGGAGATTTATCTTGTGCGCGAAAAGGGTTTTGAGAAAACCGACATCATCGACAAAAGCGAAAAGTTTTTCGACATTTGCGATGAGGCGACGGGCCTTGCGGAAACCTATTCGCAAAAGCGTGCATCCTCTTTGGCGGTTTTGGAGCGGTACATCACGGCGGATATCGTAGTTTTGATGATGCTGATCGGTTATGAGTTTATCAAGGCGCTGCACTACGCCGCCATGAACCACGCTTTGCAGAAAAAGGTGTACATGGACGAAGCGACGGGGCTGCCGAACAAAAATAAATGTGAGGAGCTATTGAGCGCGCCGGAAATCATCACGATGCCTATGGGTGTTTGCAGCTTTGACCTCAACAATTTGAGACGCATCAACAACAGCATGGGCCACGAAAAGGGCGACGCGTACATCCGCATTTTTGCGGAGCTGGTGCGCGAGGCGGTGCCGGCGCATTACTTTGTGGGTCGCGCGGGCGGCGACGAATTCATCGCCATTATGGACGGCGCGGACAAGGAAGAAATGCAGCGGTGCTTACAGCTCATCCGCGACCGTGTGGACACGTACAATGCGGCGAACCCCGATTTTCCGGTGAGCTACGCGGTTGGCATTTCGGTCTCCGACGAGAACGAAAACTGCACAATGCGCGATTTGTATATCTTCGCAGACAAAAACATGTATATCAACAAAAACCACGTGAAGCGCGAGGAAGCATTGGCCGAAAAGAAGCTGGATCGCAGGCTGCTGAAAAGCATGAAAAAATACGGCAGCAACTTTTCCGATTGCCTGTACTGCGACGCAAGGCAGGACGCTTACCGGGTAATTCGTGCGAGCGAGGCGTTTTTCCTTGTGGCGGACGGCAGTTATTCCGGCGCGGTGGAGCAGATTGCAGAAGAACGCGTGGCACAGGAAGACCGCAAGGCGGTGCGCAGCAGATTACAGCTGACGGCGCTGTGCGAGGCGCTTTCCGAAAAGAACTGCGTGGTGGAATTGCAGCACAAGATTTTCGGCGCGAACAGTGCCGACTACGGGCGACTGACGGCGATTTTTGTGGATGCAGACCCGGACGGCACGCTGCACCATTTCTTGCTGGCGTTTGAGACGATCGACAGTGCGCAGCCGGAGACGGACGCCAAGCAGCAACTGACGCAGTATTACGAGCAGCTGAAGCAGTCTATTTTGGAAAACGACAGTTACGTGGATGCGATGCTGGAGACTGCGGATGCGGTATACTCCGTGAATCTGACGGATGATCTGGTGGAGCGTGATTTCCGTCGTGAACGCGGCGCAGACATCTTTATTGAGGACTTGAAAGCACCGTGTCCGTACGGCGAATATTGCCACCGTCATTCTATGCTGATTTTGCCCGAAACGATGGGCAGCTACCGGTTGATCGACACGGCCGAAAAGCTTTTGGAACGCTATGCGAGCGGAGAAAAGCAGGTGACGGTGGAATACTGTGAGCGCGTATCCGGCAGCGAGACACGCTGGATACAGAAAACGGCGCTGATGATGTCTTCACGCGTATACGATGCGAAGAGCAGCGAGGAAAAGCCGATGATCCACAGCCTTGTGCTGCTGAAAAACACCACGGAGTTCCATGCACAGGAGCAGAAGGAGCACGAGCGCTTGCGGGCTGAGGTGGACGAAGCAACACTGGCGAATAAAGCAAAGACGGAGTTCCTTTCCCGCATGAGCCACGATATCCGCACGCCGATTAACGGTGTGATGGGTATGCTGGAGATTATCAAGAAAAATCGTGAAGATCATGAGCGCGTGGACGACTGCCTTGAAAAGATCCATGTTTCCTCCGAGCATCTGCTGTCGCTCATCAACGATGTTTTGGATATGAGCAAACTGGAATCCGGCCATATGGAGCCGGAGCATGTGCCGTTTGACCTTGACGATTTGATGAAGAACGTCCGCACACTGAACGAAGCGCAGGTGGCAAAAACGAGTATTGTGTATACCTACAGCAAGATTTCGTTTGCGCACGCAAAGCTTATCGGCAGCCCGCTGCATCTGCGGCAGATCTTATTGAATCTGTTCAGCAACGCGGCAAAATACAATAAAGAAAACGGCACGATTGAAACGTATGCGGAGGAGATTGCCTGTGACGAAAACACGGCGACATTCCGTTTTACAATACGTGATACGGGCATCGGTATGAGCGAAGATTTTGTGAACAACGAGCTTTTTGAGCCGTTTACACAGGAAAAGCAGGACGCCCGCACGCAGTATCAGGGCACGGGACTCGGCATGTCTATCGTGAAGGAGCTCATCGAGAAGATGAACGGCACCATCACGGTGGAAAGCGTGCTCGGCGAAGGCTCTGCGTTTACGGTGACGCTGCCGTTTGAAATCGACAAGCATCCCTCTGCGCAGGCGGCGAATGGCGCGGCGGACGAAACGGCTCTGCACGGGCTGAAAGTGCTGCTGGCCGAAGACAACGAACTCAACATGGAGATTGCGGAATTCTTCCTGGAAGACATGGGTGCCGAAACGATGCAGGCGTGGAACGGCAAAGAGGCCGTGGAGGCCTTCCGAAACTCCGCGCCGGGCGAGATCGGCGTGATCTTAATGGACATCATGATGCCGGTGATGGACGGCCTTGAGGCGGTGCAGCGCATTCGTGCGCTGGACCGGCCGGATGCGAAAACGGTGCCGATCATCGCGATGACAGCGAACGCGTTTTCGGAAGATGTGGAGCGCAGCCGCAAAGCCGGTATGACGGAGCATCTCTCGAAGCCGCTGAATGCCGAAACGCTGAAAAAAGCGATCTTACGGAACATATAACCCGTGCGGTAAAGACAAATATTCGTTAAGGGCGGCGAAGAGCTGCCCTTTTTTCGTGTACCGACACTTGATTTTTCTTTTTGTTGTGGTATACTCATTTGGGAGTATTAGAATCAATTCTAAAACAGGGAAAAGAGGGGTATAAATGGCAAACCGCAACGAAAAGGAGGCCTCGCGCAAGCGAATTCTTTCTACCTGTGTGCGTCTGTTTTTGGAGCAGGGGTTTAAGCATACACCGCCGAAGCAGATTTTGACGGAAGCGGATGTTTCCGCGGGCACGTTCTATAATTTGTACCGCACGAAAGCCGGTGTGCTCACCGAGCTGACCGAGTTCATGTTTCAAAATCAGTTTACTATCGCGGGGCAGATTGTGCAGGGGGAGACAGACCCCGTAAAGCTCTACGCGGTGGAGACGGCGATTCAGCTGACGCTGGCAGAGTTGAACGAGAACCTGCGCCAAATTTACGTGGAGGCGTACACGCTGCCGGAAAATTTGGAAATCATCCACAGGATGACGGCCGAGATGCTGCACCGTATTTTCGGCGCGTATATGCCCGGGTACAGTGTGAGCGATTTTTATGAGTCGGACATCGGTTCGGCGGCGATTATGCGCGGATATATGGCGCGTCCGTGCGACGTGTATTTTACGCTGGAACGCAAGTTAGAGCGCTTTTTGCAGCTGACACTACGCATTTATTGCGTGCCGGAGGAAAAACAGCGGGAGGTTATGGCACTGATTGCGAGCCTCGACATCCGTGCCATTGCAAACGAAGTGATGCAAAAGCTGTTTGCCGCGCTTGAGATGCACTATGAATTCACGCTTGGCGAAGAGGCAAAGCAAATTTGATTTAAAAAAGAGCTGCACAGACGGATATGCACCCGGTTTTCTGGGCACAGGTTCAAAATTGAAAAATGGGTTTCCATCATGGATGCTTCCCTAAATTCAGAGGAAAGCGCAAATATTTGTTGAGTGTGCTGTCGAAATTCATTGAAAACAGTAAAATTCTGTGCTAAACTTAGAGCATAAACACCGGGCGGAATATAACGTGCGGAAACCATTGAAAAGGAGCAATTATTTATGGGTCTTATTAAGGCAGCTGTCGGCGCCGCGGGCGGTGTTATGGCGGATCAGTGGAAAGAATTTTTCTATTGCGAATCGATGCCGAAAGAGGTGCTTGTCACAAAAGGTATGAAGCGCACGAGCGGGCGTTCCTCCAATACGCGCGGCAGTGACAACATCATCACGAGCGGCTCCGGCATTGCGGTGGCAGACGGCCAGTGCATGATGATCGTGGAGCAGGGCAGAGTGGTGGAGCTTTGCGCGGAACCGGGTGAATTCACCTATGACGCTTTGAGCGAGCCTTCTGTTTTCTCCGGTTCTCTCAGTGCGGGCATTAAAAACACCTTTGCGCAGATTGGCAAGCGTTTTACGTATGGCGGCGATGCCGGCAAAGATCAGCGCGTATATTATTTTAATACAAAGGAACTCATCGACAATAAATTCGGCACACCGAATCCCATTCCGTTCCGTGTGGTCGATAACAAGATCGGGCTGGATGTGGACGTTTCCGTCCGCTGCTCCGGCGTATATTCGTACCGCATTGCGGACCCGCTTTTGTTCTACACGAATGTGTGCGGCAATGTGGAGCAGGAATATACCCGCGACGAATTGGACAGCCAGCTGAAGCACGAGTTCATCAGCGCTTTGCAGCCGGCGTTCGGCAAGCTTTCCGACCTCGGTTTGCGTCCGAACCAGATTGTGGCACACAACACGGAGCTGGAAGACGCCATGAATACGGCGCTTTCCGCGAAATGGGGCGAGCTGCGCGGCTTGACGGTCGTCAGCATTGCGCTCGGCTCCGTGACACTGCCGGACGAGGACGCCGAGATGATCAAGCAGGCACAGCGCACGGCGATGATGCGCGACCCGACTATGGCGGCGGCCACGCTCGTCGGCGCACAGTCGGACGCGATGAAAACGGCCGCGGGCAACTCTGCCGGTGCTATGAACGGCTTTATGGGCGTAAATATGGCTATGAATGCGGGCGGCATGAACGCACAGGCGCTGTACGGCATGGGTCAGCAGCAGGCGGCGCAGGCTGCGGACAGCTGGAAGTGCGCGTGCGGCACGGTGGTCAACGGCAATTTCTGCCCGAACTGCGGGGCAAAGAAGCCGGATAACGACGGCTGGACCTGCTCCTGCGGTAAAGTGAACAAGGGCAATTTCTGTGCAAACTGCGGCGCGAAAAAGCCGGAGGGCTTACCGAAGTACCGCTGTGACAAGTGCGGCTGGGAGCCGGAAGACCCCGCGCACCCGCCGAAGTTCTGCCCGCAGTGCGGCGACCCGTTTGATGAAAATGACCGTGCCTAAAGGTTGCGACCTGCGTTGAACTGTGAGGAGATGAGAGCAAATGGCGGCAATTAAAGAATACAAATGCCCTTGCTGCGGCGGCGCTGTGGAATTTGACAGTAAAATTCAGAAGATAAAGTGCCCGTACTGCGACACGGAGTTTGACACCGAAGCGTTTACCGCGCACGAGGAAGAAGTTCAAAACGCAAAGCCCGACGAAATGGACTGGGAGACCACGGCCGGCGGCGCGTGGGAGCAGGGCGAAGAAAGCACGCTGCGCAGTTACGTGTGCAACTCCTGCGGCGGAGAGATCGTCTGTGATGAAAACACGGCGGCGACCTCCTGCCCGTACTGCGGCAACCCGGTCGTGATGATGGGGCAGGTGAGCGGCGCTTTGAAGCCCGATTACGTGATTCCGTTCAAGATCGACAAAAAGGCGGCAAAGGAAGCCTTGCAGCGGCATTATAAGGGCAAAAAGCTGCTGCCGAAGATTTTCAAAAAAGAGAACCATATCGATGAAATCAAGGGCGTTTACGTGCCGTTTTGGCTGTTTGATGCCGATGCCGATGCGGATATTCGCTATAAAGCGACGCGTGTGCGCACCTGGAGCGACAGCGATTACGATTACACGGAAACAAGCTACTACTCGATAGGCCGCAGCGGTGATATTGGCTTTGACCGCGTGCCGGTGGACGGTTCCTCCAAGATGCCAGACGATTTGATGGAATCCATTGAGCCGTTCAAGTTTGAGGATGCGGTGGATTTTAAAACGGCGTATCTCGCGGGCTACCTTGCGGACAAGTACGATGTGACGGCCGAGCAGAGCATCGACCGCGCCAACGAGCGCATCAAGCGCTCCACGGAAGACGCATTCGCTTCCACGGTGAAGGGGTATCACTCCGTCACGACGGAGAATTCCTCCATTCGTCTGCACAACGGCAAGGCAAAGTACGCGCTTTACCCCGTGTGGCTTTTGAACACGACGTGGAAGGGCAAAAAATACCTCTTTGCGATGAATGGGCAGACCGGCAAATTCGTCGGCGACCTGCCGGTGGATAACGGGCTGTACTTTAAGTGGCTTGGCGGGCTTACGGCAGGCTTCGGCGTGATTGCGCTGATTGCCTATTTCCTGTTCTGGCTGTTCTAAGGGGGTGCGGAGAATGAATAAAAAGCTTTTATCGGTATTTTTTGCCGTTCTTTTATGTGTAGTTGTGTCTGTTCCGGCGTTTGCCGATACGGCGGAGGACTACACGCCGCACCTGATCGACAACGCGGACCTTTTGACGGGCGAGGAAGAAAGTAATCTGCTCGCGAAGCTTGATGAGATCAGCGACCGGCTGAGCGTGGACGTTGCCGTTGTGACGGAAGACTCCATCGGCGACAAGACACCGCGTGAATATGCGGACGATTTTTACGATTACAACTCGTATAAGTATAACCCGGACGGCGTTCTGCTGCTCATCAGCATGGAAGAGCGCGACTGGTACATAACGACGACGGGCAGCGCCATTACGGCCATTACGGATGCGCGGCGCGGCAATATGGAGGATGCGTTTTTGAGCGACCTCAGCGGCGGCTACTATTATGACGCGTTTTCGACGTATGCCGATATGTGCGACAAATACATCTCGGGCGTGCAGAGCGGTTACTACGAGGAAGGTGAGGCATACGAGGAGAGCACCGTGGGGAATTTCCCGTGGGGCCCGGCAATTTTGGTTTCGCTTGCTATCGGCCTCGTCGCGGCGCTCGTTGTGACGGGCTTTATGCGCGGGCAGCTCAAAACCGTGCGCCGTAAGGCGGCAGCGTCGGATTATGTGCGCCCCGGCAGCATGAACGTGGCGTATGCAAACGACGTGTTCCTCTACTCGCACGTGAACCGCACGGCAAAGCCGAAAGACAACGATTCTTCCGGCGGCTCCGCAACGCACACGTCGTCCTCCGGCACGACCCACGGCGGTGGCGGCGGAAAGTTCTGATTTTGCCGGCAAGGCGATGATTCCGTTTGCGACCTGCGGCGGCAGCGGTATGGGCTAATGCGTTTTAAACCATAGCTAAACCGTATAAATTCATAGAAATTAAATCCGCATTTCCGCAAAAACCGGGAATGCGGATTTTTAATTCTTGTTGTGAATAATAACGTAAAATTTAAGAAAGAAGAAAGGAAAATAGGTTGATTTTTGGCTGAACTTCGTATATGATTAAAATAGAAACAGTATATACGGTACGTTCTGAAAATTAAAAATGGAGGAACTGTTATGAAGAAAAAACTATTTGCAATCCTACTCAGCATTGTAATGGTAGCTGGACTCCTGCCTGCCACAGCACTGGCAGCGGAACCCACAGTCTACGACATCTGGGTAGACGGCGTACAGGTCACGTCTGAGAATAAGGATAATCTTTTCAGTGGAACAGTAAGTTATGACCCGACCACTCACACCTTGTCTTTGAACAATGCTACCCTTGACAACGACACCCTGTCGGACTACGGTATTAAAACGACTATCCCCAGTACGTTGAAGATACGGTTGACCGGGACAAATAGTATTACCCGAACCGATCCCGGCGGAGGAGTGGGAATATACCTCAATTACAGCAATTCTGTCGAGATTACCGGCGATGGAACACTGGTGATCAACGTTATCGGGAAAAACTACGACGGAATTAGCACAGGGGCTGACGTCAAGATTTCCGATAAAGCAAATGTCACAATAAACGCTGAAGGCGGATTGGGCATAGCCGGAAGAATGGTCGAAATTGACGGGGCAACAGTGAATTCCACCGGCTTGTATGCCGGAATCGATGCCCATTGGCTGAAGATTATAAACGGCGCCGATGTTACGCTTAAGGCGACTCAGGACGGACGTAACGGAGCATATATCTGGAAAGATCAAGAAGGGAACGGCGGCGATATTGAGCTTGCTGCATCTAAAGTTAAAGCAACAAGCTATTATCCCGGTCTGTATGCTGCAGGTAATCTGACGGTTAACGGCGGCGAGGTAAACTGTACCTCTACTGCGGACGGTGCAATATGGGCAAAAGGCAATATTTTGATCAAAGACGGCGCCAAAGTAACCACTGACGGTAAATCCCCCATGGGCGGTAACGGTACTTTTACCGTAGAAGAAGCAGAGATTGACGCAAAGAATACGAATGAGGACAATACCCCTGCAATTTCCGATGCATGTGTGCCTGTGATTGCCGATGGCTATCACCTGAACTATGCAAAAGCTGTAGACTCGGAAGGAACAGAAATTGACCTGCTTTCCAGCGGTACTCAGGACTTTGCAAAATATAAAAATGTTCATTTTATCACAAAGGCTGTCTATCCGGTTTCTTTCGTTGTAACGCCAGACGGTCTGACCAATGTTGTTGTTAAAGTGAATGGTCAGGAGGTTACCGGCTCTGTCAGTTTGGAAGCAGGAACTTACCCTGTTGAAGTAACAGCCGATAACTGCAAAGCATACACCGGCAATATAACGATTACGCCTGATACGGCAACGCACACGCAGACGATTGCAATGACTTATTTACCTGCCGACTACACGAAAGTAGACGCAGCCATTGCCAAGGCAAATGCTTTGGAAAAAGATAACTACAAGGACTTTTCTGCTGTGGAAGAGGCGATTAACGCAGTTGTGCGCGACAAGAACATAACGGAACAAGACGAGGTAGACGCAATGGCGCAGGCTATTGAAAATGCCATCACCGCGTTGGTGGAAAAGCCCACAGAGGCTCCGACCGCGACGCCGACGGCAACACCCACGGCTGCGCCTTCTGCAAGCCCGACGGCGGTTCCGACCGCGACGCCCACGGCAACACCCACGGCTGCACCTTCTGCAAGCCCGACGGCGGCTCCGACCGCGACGCCTACGGCTGCACCTTCTGCGAGCCCGACGGCGGCTCCGACCGCGACGCCTACGGTAAAACCGACGGCTACGCCAACTCCGGCGCCGAAGGCTGACCCCAATAACCCGAAGACAGGCAGCAGCAACTTGCCGGTCGTTTTCGGCAGCGCGGCGCTCGTGCTGAGCGGAGGCGCACTTGCAGCGGTGCTCATCTATAAAAAGAAGAGACACGAAAAGTAAAGTGAAAACCTAAAAGTAATGAACCCCCGCCCCGGAAATCGGCTTTGTGCCGGTACCCGGGGCGGGGGTTTGTACATTCTTATTCAAAAAATATTTACGATTTACACGACACCGTGGTTGACACCCGTCCGGACCCGTGCTAAAATAAAATACGAATTCGTATTTTAGCGGGGTGGAGCGAAATGGAACGATATGCGTTTTTCCGGCAGCTTGGCAAGGCGGTGTACGGCATAGACGCAGCTTACGATGTGTTCTCGAAAAGTGCGCAGATCAAACCGAATATGCTGTGGCTGCTTTCGGCGCTGAACGACGGCGAGGGGCACACGCAAAAGCAGATCTGCTGGGACTGGGGATTCCCGAAAACGACGGTGAACACGCTGATCAAAGAGCTGGAAAAGAGCGGCTTTGTGGTGCAGAGCCCCATTCCCGGCGAGCGCAGGGAGCTTTCCGTAACGCTGACAGAAGCGGGCAGAGACTACGCGAATGAGGTTTTAAAGCCCGTGTATGAGGCAGAGGAGCGGCTTTTTCGGCTGTATTTTAAAGATAAAGACCCGGAATTTGTGCAGGAGCTGTTCCGGTTTTCCGGCGTGATGCACCGCTATTTTACAACAGGGGAATTTGAAGAAACGGGGAGCGAGACATGAAAAAAATAAGCTGGCATGAACTGAAGCCGCAGGTGAAGGAAGTTTGGGTACTGAGCCTGCCGGCTATTTTAACGCAGATCACAACCATCGTGATGCAGTATATCGATTCCGCCATGGTGGGTTCGCTCGGCGCGAACGCTTCGGCGGCGATCGGTCTGGTATCCACGAGCACATGGCTGCTGGGCGGCATTACATACGCCGTTTCGGCAGGCTTTTCCGTGCAGGTGGCGCATAACATCGGCGCGGGACGTGATGCGGAAGCGAGAAGCGTGGTGCGTCACGGCCTGTGCACGGCGCTGTGCGTGGCAGGGATTTTGTGCGCGTTGGGGCTTTCCATCCACAGTATGCTGCCGACGTGGCTCGGCGGCGACCCGGCTATTCGATACGATGCCTCGAAATACTTCATGGTGTACGCGCTGATGATCCCGTTCTCGCAGATCAACTCGCTGAACTCGTCGTTCTTGCAATGCAGCGGCGATATGCTGACGCCGAGCATTTTAAACGCCGCCATGTGTTTACTCGATGTGGTGTTCAATACCATTTTCATTCCGCATTTCGGCGTGATGGGTGCGGGCATCGGCACGGCGAGTGCGTGTGCGGTCGTCAGCCTGACGATGGCGTGGCGCTGCCTGTTGTGCAACCCGCATTTGCGGCTCAACCGCAAAGAGACCGAAAAGCACGGCTTTAACCCGGAAATTCTCAAAAAAGCTTTGAAGATCGGTCTGCCGGTCGGTGTGCAGGAGATCGCCATGTGCAGCGCGCAGGTCGTCGCGACCATGATCATTGCGCCGCTCGGTGCAGTCTCCATCGCGGCAAACTCCTTCGCCGTGACGGCAGAGAGCTTGTGCTACATGCCGGGCTACGGTATCGGCTCGGCGGCGACGACGCTCGTCGGGCGCAACATCGGCGCGGGAAAGACCGACCTTGCCAAGCGCTACGGCAACATCTGTATCGTGATGGGCGCGGGCTTTATGGCGATAACGGGACTTTTGATGATGTTCCTGTGCCCGTTTGTATTCAGCATTTTGACGCCCGATCTCTCCGTCCGCGCGCTTGCGGCGCAGGCGTTGCGCATCGGGTTGCTGGCTGAACCGCTGTACGGCGTTTCCATCGTTGCGGCGGGCGCACTGCGCGGCACCGGCGATACCTTCGTGCCGAGTATGATGAACCTCGGCAGTATTTGGGTGGTGCGCATCGGGCTTGCACTGTTGCTCGTCGGCAGTTTCGGTCTGCCGGGCATGTGGACGGCCATGGCGACGGAGCTTTGCGTGCGCGGCCTTTTGATGCTGTACCGTCAGAAAACAACGAAGTATTATAAAAAATATAATAAAACAACTAAAACGAGCGAGCCTGAGCTGTTAGAAGCTGCGGAAAGCTGAAAAGCGCTGCGAAAGGACGCTCAATACGGAAAATACGGAGCACGCGGTAACGGCGCCGCACAGGGTAAATTATCTCTGTGCGGCGCCGTTTTGCTTGTGATTCAAATTTTAAGCTGTGGGTAGATCTCCTCAAAGACGGCGCGCAGCAGTGCACCGGCATCGCGGCTTTCGGCGGTGACGGTGACGACGGCGTTTTTGTCGCGCATCAAAATGACGAACTGGCCGTATTTGCCGTCGGCGCGGAAGGAACCCTCGGGGCCTGCCCAGAAGAGGTAGCCGTAACCCTCGCTGCCGTTTTCGACCTGTTTTGAGGTCGCTTCTTTGACCCACTCGGCGGGGATGAGCTGCTTGCCGTTCCATTCGCCGTTTTGCAACAATAACTGACCGAACAGGTGCAGTTCGTCAATGGTGAGGAACAGGCCGCCTGCACCGAAGGTCTGACCGTTCGGGTCATTTTCCCATGTGGGCAGCGGAATGCCCATCGGCGCGAACATGCGCGGCATCAGGTAATGGACAAGGTCGCAGCCCGCGCGGCGCTGCACGAGAATGCCGGCAAGATACGGGCCGACGTTGTTGTACACGAATTTTTCGCCCGGCGCGTACACGAACGGCTGACGAAGCGCAAGGCGCACCCAGTTGCGGTCTTCATAGTACGGGCGTTCGCCGCCCATTAAAAAGCTCTTTTCCTGTCCGAGACACATGGTGAGCAGATCGCGCACCGTGGCAGCCTTTAAGTTGTCGGAAACGATTTCGGGCAGGTCATCCTTGAATGCGTCCGTGAGCTTTTCGTCGATGGAGAGCAGGCCCTCTTTTTGCGCAATGCCGACTGCCATAGAAGTAAAGCTTTTGCTTGCGGAATACACATTGCGGCGGCAGGTATCGTCCCACAGCTTGCGGGCCAACTGCGTGCCGTTTTGCGAGACCACAACGCCGAGTGCGCGAAGCGGCACTGCACGGCTTTCAAATTCGGTAAGATCGATCATAGTAAACGCCTCCTAAATGAAATCGAGTTGGTGTAAAGGGAACGAATAAAGTCTTTGGTCAAACAATACCACAATAAAAATGCCGATGCAAGTATTTTTGGCTAAAATAAGATTTTCGGAGAAAATTTGAAGTTTTTTTAAAAAAGGGGTTGACATATTGCACTTTTGAGCTTATAATGATGAAGCTGCTTGAGAAATGCGCTTGTAGCTCAGCTGGATAGAGTGACTGGCTACGAACCAGTAGGTCAGGGGTTCGAGTCCCTTCAAGCGCGCCAAGGAATCCACAAAGATTTCGGTCTTTGTGGATTTTTTCTGTTTTAAGATAGATTTTATCGATTAAAAGATTTATAAAGCTGAATGTATTTGGTCGATTCAACAAATTACTTTTGTCTTCCGACCTTGTGCGAAAGAAATACGCATTTTTACTTGCCACATCCTGCATCTGTGTGTATAATAAAAAATATTATTCTGCGTTTTTCGACTTTGCCTGAAAGAAAAGTGAAAAACGCATCAAATTTGAGAAACGAAAGTTGGAAGATCATGTTAGAGATCATAGCTGCCGTAAACAAAGCGGTGAACGATTTTATCTGGGGTGTTCCGGCCATGGTCTGCATCATCGGCGTAGGCTTGCTTTTAAGCTTCCGCACGCGCTTTTTGCAGATCCGCAAATTCCCCTATGCCATGCGCACCACGGCAGGGCGCATGTTCCGCAAAAAAGATGCTTCGGACGGTTCCATGACGCCGTTTCAGGCTGTATGCACGGCGCTGGCCGGCACAGTGGGTACGGGCAACATTGCCGGTGTGGCGGGCGCTATTGCGATAGGCGGCCCGGGCGCGGTATTCTGGATGTGGTGTTCCGCACTGCTCGGTATGTGCACAAAGTTTGCGGAAGTTACGTTGGCAGTGCATTTTCGTGAGCGCAGCAAGACCGGCGAGTGGGTCGGCGGGCCGATGTATTACATTAAAAACGGCCTCGGTAGGCACTGGCAATTTTTGGCGGTGCTGTATTCGCTGTTCGGCGCGCTGACGGTGTTTGGTACCGGAAACGCTACGCAGGTGAACACCATTGTAACCGCTATCGATACGGCGCTGACGCAGTACAATGTGATTGGTACGGACCACATTCCCACGGTGAACCTTGTCATCGGCATTTTATGCGCAATGCTCGTTGCTATGGTGCTGCTGGGCGGCATCAAGCGCATCGGCAGTGTGAGCGAAAAGCTCGTGCCGTTTATGGCGCTTTTGTATGTGCTTTTGGGGCTTGGCGTGGTTGTCCTGAACATTACGCGTCTGCCGGAGGTACTGGCATCGATCGTTGTTGGCGCGTTTAACCCGAAGGCTTTCACGGGCGGTGCCATCGGCAGTCTGTTCATCAGCATGCAGCGCGGCGTTTCCCGCGGCATTTTCTCCAATGAGGCCGGCCTCGGCACGGGTTCTATCGCGCATGCCTGCGCCGATACGAAAAAGCCTGTAAAACAGGGTGTGTTTGGCATTTTTGAGGTGTTTGTCGATACCATCGTCATCTGCACATTGACGGCGCTTGTCATTTTGTGCAGCGGCACGGCGGTGAATTACGGCACCATGGCGGGCGCAGACCTGACGATTTCCGGCTTTACGACGACCTACGGCAGTTGGGCTTCCATTTTCTCTGCGGTCGCGCTGTGCTGCTTCGCGTTCTCGACCATCATCGGCTGGGGCCTTTACGGCTCGCGTTTTGTGGAATTTCTGTTCCGCACCAGTAAGGCCGTGCGCCCGTTCCTCGTCATTTATTCGTTCGTCGCAATCCTCGGCGCAACCGTCAACCTTGACCTGCTGTGGAACATCGCCGATACCTTTAACGGCCTGATGAGTATTCCGAATCTTATCGCGTTGTTATTGCTTTCCGGCACGGTGGTGAAGCTGACAAAGGAATTTTTTGCGAAAGAAGACGGGCGTAAGCTCAAAAAATAACAGAAAAATAACAGATAGTATGCGGAAAATCGCCGGGGCAAGTGCGCTCCGGCGATTTTTTGTATGTGAAAATGTCGTAGAGTCGCCCGTGCCATTTGGTGAGTTTGTTAGAAAATTGCAAAATATGGCAGAAATTGCCGAAAAACTATTTAAATGTTCAACGGATTACGATATACTCTTGTCAAGAAGTTCGTTCGGCGCAGAGAGGGGACGAAAACATGAAAAAACGGCGATATTTTGCGGGTGCTGCGGCAATTCTCTTTTTACTTTTGCTTTGCGGATTTGCCCCGCAGAGCATCACGGAAGACAAGGATGCGCAGGTTTTACTGTATGAAACTTATGGTGAAAGCGAGATACTGGTCTACACCGGTCGTACGACGGTGCTGTATCGCCCGGACGGTCGTTCCGCCGAAGCACCGTTTAACGGGCAATATGCCGTTTTGCATGGCGATACCGTAACGGTTTTCGCCGAAACCGAGGAGTTCCTTGCCGTGGAGCGTTTCAGTGCGGAAACATTGGAGGAAACAGACCTGTTCGCTTTGCCTGTGACGAGCGGCCTGCGCTTTGCGGAAAGCGACAGCGCGGGCAGGCTTTATGCTGTTACCTACGGTGCGCCGAGCACATTGCAAGTGTTTGACGCGGCGGGTGAGCCCCTAACGGAATTCATATTTGAAGACAAAATATTCGGCATACAGACGGTGGATAGTACGCTTTATGTGCTGCTTTCGGAAAGTGCCGTGCAGATTTCGCTTGCGGGAAATGTGCCGACACTTTCCGGCACGGCGTTTACCTATGCGCCGGCTGCGCGGCCGTATAAGCTGCTTGGCAGCGACGTGTACGTCAACATGCAGGGCGAAGTGCGCCTGTTTTCCGGAGAAGAGTGGGCGGAAGACACGATCGTGACGGAGGCCGTTTTGAGCGGCGACATGCTCTACTGGCTTTCGGACACCTCGGAGGTCTCGCGCGTGCGCCGCGGCGACAAGGCGGAGTTATTCACGCTTTCCGGCGAAGCGGCTGCACTCACCGCAAATGCAGCGATCATCTGGCAAAACGGCGCACTGTGCAGAGAGTCGTTCGGTACATTTGTGCAGCCTACGCCCACACCTTCGCCCATCCCGACACCTACGCCGGAGCCGACCGCGACCCCAAAGCCCTCTAAAACGCCGAAGCCGACGGCTACCCCAAAATCGAGCACGACGCCGAAGCCAACGGCTACACCGAAACCGACCGCCACGCCGGATCCGGATGTCACGGCGAAGTTGCGTGTTTCCGGCCACATTTTATACGCAGAACCGGGCGTTACGGCAGCAAAGCTACGGGCAGCATTCCCACAGGCGGAAGTGGAAGTGTACACGTCATCCTCCGCAGCGGCCTCCGGTAGGCTGAAAACCGGCATGAGCGTGCTGATCGACGACAAGCTGTATACGGTCATTGTGCCCGGCGACATCAACGCTTCCGGCACCGTGAATACGGCCGATATGCGTCTTTTGCAGCGTGTGCTCGTCGGGGAGACGGAACTGACCGACACAGCCGCGCTTGCCGCCGACTTAAATGAAAATGGCAGGCCCGATGCCGCAGACCTTGTTCTGCTCGACGCCAAAATGCAGCGGGACTAAACCGCATAAAATGGAGATGCCATCTCATCGATGCAGACAGGATTGACATGTCCGGCGAAGTAAGCTATCACGCCGTTGAAAACTCGAAGCTTTCTAAGCCGGACGTGATGGAGTTACTGCAATATCCCATCGGTGTGACACTTGAAGCAGACGGTCGATACCGTGTATTTCTGGGGGCGTATCGGTTTTGGTATTTGAGGGAATGCCTGCACTGGACAAAAATCCCGTGCTATGTTTACAAGGTCAAACGGCAGATACGTGATCCTCGTGAACGGCGCCGCCGGGAAATTCATCGCAGGCAGC
>NZ_JBKWAE010000024.1:0-20804 GCF_046974225.1 Hominenteromicrobium sp.
TCTCTCGTTGTTTAATTTTCAAGGTCCTGTGCTCTCTTTCAAGCGGCTTTCCTTTCAAGCTTTTCGCTTTCGGTTTTTTGCCGTCTCTCTCGAGCGCTTGACTATAATACCACGTACAACCCCTTTTGTCAACACTTTTTTGAAAGTTTTTTTAAGTTTTTTTCGAAAAACTGCATCTATATGTTGTTCTTTGATCTAAACACAATATATAGTGTATCTTTGAATGGGCATTTTTGCATTTACATGCCCATATACATGGCTTACGCAAACTATTTTACGAAATTTTTTTGAAAAAATCAAGAAAAAGTTTTTGAAAAGGTGGTCTTAAAGTTGCAAAAGCCCCTCTCTGTACCCCAAAGCTTCAAGCACATCTTCTTATATATCTGGCGCATCTGTGTCCTTTCACTTCTGAATCTCCTCATAATCTTTCTGATTTTATCCGAAAAAAGTTTTTAAAACACTTAAAATCGCCGTGAAGTTGAAGATGAAAAACGCGCTGCGGTCATCCCACAACGCGTTTCTTCTTAATATATGAGTATACTTTATGCTTTTGCCGCCTCGGCCTGCTCCGCTTTCGCCTTTTCCATCATCTTATGGTGCACGATAAGGTAGCACACAAAATGCGCGGCCGCCGTCACGGCCCACGTCACCGGGTACGAGAGGAACAGCATAAACAGCGTGCGGTTCATCTGGAAGACCGTCAGGATCCACACCACACGCAGCGCACACGCACCTGTAAGCGATACAATCATCGGCATGATCGAATACCCCATACCGCGCAAAACGCCCACATGCGTGTCCATAATGCCGCAAAGGAAGTACGGTACGCACACAATGAGCATACGCTCCAAACCGTACTGGATAACCTCCGGGTCAGACGTATATATAGAAAGTAAAGGTGTGCCCAGCAAATACGCGCCGCAGCCGAGCACAACGCCCGTCACGGTTACACACAAAATGCAGATGCGCAGAATTTTCGCCACGCGGTCGTATTTCTTCGCGCCCATGTTCTGCCCGGTAAAGGACAGCGCCGTCTGGTAAAACGCGTTCATCGCAGTGTACACAAAGCCCTCAATGTTGGCCGCAGCCGTGCTGCCCGCCATAACGGTAGAGCCGAACGAGTTGATAGAGGACTGAATGAGCACGTTCGAAATGGAGAACACCGCGCCCTGCATGCCCGCCGGCAGGCCGACACGCATCATGCCGAAAAACTTATCTTTATAGATATGCAGCTTATGCAGCTCCAAACGGTAAGAAGCGTTCGTTTTCATCAGGCAGATGGTCACAAGTCCCGCAGAAATCACCTGCGAAATGACCGTCGCAATGGCAACACCCGCCACGCCGAGATGGAACACAATGACGAAGAACAGATTCAAAATGACGTTTACAACGCCCGCAATGGTCAAAAAGTACAGCGGGCGCTTTGTGTCGCCCACAGAGCGCAAAATCGCCGCGCCGAAGTTGTACAGCATCATCGCCGGCATGCCCACAAAGTATATGCGCATGTAAAGCGCCGCCTGACCCAAAACGTCCTCCGGGGTGCCCATCAGGGTCAGCAGCGGCTTCGCAAACGCAACGCCCACGGCAATCAATATAACACCGCTCACAAGACTTGTCAGCACAGAGGTATGTACGGTCTCGCTCAGCTGCTTTGCATCCTGTGCGCCGTAATAGCGCGCCACAAGCACGTTTGTGCCGATGGAAAGGCCGACGAACACGTTGATGAGCAAATTGATAAGCGCGCCGGTAGAGCCCACCGCCGCCAGCGCCGTGTGGCCGGTAAAGCGGCCGACCACCACAATATCCGCCGCGTTAAAAAACAGCTGCAAAACGCCGGAAAGCATCAGCGGCACCGCAAAGCGCAGAATTTTGCCCAGCAGCGGACCGTTGCACATGTCGATCTCGTAGGACCGCTTTCCTTTTGCCTGTCGTTTTGCCATAAAAGCCTGTATCTTTTCTTTCATATCAGTAACCGACCTCCTCGCCGATGAGAATAACATGAATTCTGCCCTTCACGCGCTGGCGTGCCAAAACCGTGTACATCGCGCAGATGCGATTTTCCGAGCGGCATCCCGCGCACAGCTCGCCGTCCGTGCCGGGACACGCCCCGTGCGTGCACGGCGTGTCCAAATTCAGCCGCATGGCATTTGCGGGCGTCGCACAGCTTTTCACGCGCTTTGCGGCGTCGTCTATGTCGCGCACAATCTTGTTGCACCCCGCAAAAACCAGCACCTTTTTCGGGCCGAACAGCATCGCCGCCACGCGGTTGCCGTTGCCGTCTACATTATAGAGCTCTCCGTGCTCCGTAACGGCGTTTGTGCCCGTCAAAAACACATCAGAGAAAAACACCTCGCGGTACAGCTTCTCGCGCTCCTCGGGCGTTTTCGCGGTTGTTCTGTCCAAAAATTCATAGTCCCCGCAGCGCATTAAATCCATCACGCCGGTCTCATCCAGCGTCACGCTGCCGCCGCAGGAAATCACATCGCCCGGCTGCAGCAGCTCTTTTGCGATTTTTACGGCGTCCGCACACGTGGGCGCATAATACGCCTGCATGTTGTTTTTCTCCAGTGCGTCCATCACGCGCCGTATGCGCAGCTCTGCGGCGCTTTTGCGGTGCACGGTATCTTGTGTGTTCATGGTGTACAACTCCCCTTTCGGCGCGTTTCATGCCTATTTATGCCTAACCGCCGCCGATTTTTTAAAATAAGAAAGCACTAAGGACGGAAAAGCACATGCCTTTCCGCCCCCTAAAATTTTTATTTTGCCTTTGCGTCCGCAAACGTATTGAAGCACTCCAGAACGTGCTCCTTGTGTGTTTTATTCGCGTCTTCCTTTTCCGACTTCGCATCGGTGTAGATCAAAAGGAAGCGGCCGTCGTTGGAAAGATAACCCGGAACGGTGTTATCCAGCACCTTAAAGGTGCCGTCTGCGCGCACAGCGTCCAGAAGCGCCTTAGCGGTCTCGGAAAGCTCCGCCGGGAACTCATACACTTCAAGCTGCACAGCGGAATCTGCGTAACGGTATACATATTTATAGCCGTTTTCGGCGCCGATGACATCGTAAGACATCTGCACCTTTTCGCCCGCTGCCGCCTTGCAGTCTTCAAGATACTTGCAAAGGCCCTGAATGTCGTCGTCATAGCCCGCAGGGTCCTTGTCGGTACTCTCCGCGGTCTCGCCCTCGCTCGCCGTGGAAGACGTCTCCAGCGTTGCGACCGCCGTGCTTGAAGAGCTGTTGTTTGCACAGGCCGTCACAGATACGCACAGCAGCGCGGCCAGCAGAACAGCCAGCAGCTTTTTTATATTTTTCATGATTTGAACCAATCCTCTCTTTTTCCTCGTTCTTCTTATTATAGAACAAACGGGTCATACAGCTTGATTTTACCATACCCCACGGCAGATAGCAACACCCATTTGCAAGAAAAACCGTTTTGCCCGCTGCAACGGAAAATTTTGCCCGCTGTAAAATAAAAACGAATAAATTCTAAGCATATTCTAATTGACGTTCCCCCCATGTCATGGTATAATGAACACAACAAACACCGTTCAAATTTATGAGGAGGTAACGCCGTGAAAAACAAGGGTATAAAAATCGGAGTCGTGTTCATTCTGCTGTTCGCTCTGCTCTCAGTGGCAGGCTGTCAACAAGAGGACGTGGTGATCGTAGGCGCAGAGTCGGGACAGCCGGGGCCTACAAGCGGGCAGCTGCGCATTGGGTTTACACTGCTCGTATCCAAAGGAGCCAGTACTCAACCGTCACGGGATATTACCATCAATAATCTGTCACTGTCAGCAGACACGTCCTTCACCGTTACGAATACAGATACCGGCGATACAACCGTACTGACCGGTGCGGTGATCGACACAGATCCGACATTCACATATGTAAATTTTGACGAGGATGATGACATATTACCAGCTTCTACACGGGTAAGCATTTTGATTCCCTACACGTTAGAACCGGGAAATTATAAAGTAACAGCCGTAACAGGCTCCGTAAAGTACCCTTCGTCTTCAGGTACATCCGTCAAGGACTTGTCTCTGGCACGCGACGGAGACGGGCTGAATATCACCTTCACCATCGCCGCGCCCGAGCTGACCCCGACCCCGGAACCGACGGCAACCCCCACCGTGGAACCGACGGCAACACCGACTGCAGAGCCCACCGCAACGCCCACGGCAGAACCGACGGCCACGCCCACAGCGGAGCCCACGGCAACCCCAACCGCAGAACCGACGGCCACGCCCACAGCGGAACCAACGGCGACACCTACGGCAGCTCCCACAGCCGTACCGACTGCCGTGCCGACCGCAACCCCAAGCCCGACGAACCACCCAAAAACGGGCGATGATTTTGCCCCCACACTTTGGCTGACGCTCTGCGCAGGCAGCCTCGCGGCACTCGCCCTGCTCCTTAAAAAACGACACATTTAATGAAATCGCAGGTAAAAAGCCGACCACACCAGCGGCTGTCCATACCGGCACACTGAAAAACTCATGCTTTCACCGCTTGAAAGCATGAGTTTTTTTTGACAGCCTATATATTCTCCGGCCACGGATTGTGCAGGCAAGCTTCTTCGTGTTGTCGGCCAAGCTGCCGAAGGATTAAATATCTTCAAAGCGGCATCGGTGTCCGCGCAATCAGAAGGACTGCCAGAATTGCACCGGCAAATGCTGCCGCCCCTACGACTGCCAGCATTTTTTTGTTGGGCCGCCTCTTCGTTGCTTTGCAAATCAGTGCGGCACAAGTCACGCAGACAGCTGCAGCAGCAAGCGCGATGCCCAGCATTTCCCATAACCAAGACAGCTCATATAGGATTTTCATGTGTTCATCACTTTCCCTCCTGTTCATCGCAAAACCGCTGCTTTTCTAAATCTGTTCGTATTCCGCGAACGGCTCACCGGAGATTCTGCGTGCCTTATCCCTGTACCGGCAGCTCCACCGCAATCGTGGTGCCCTTCTTCGAGCTCTCCTCCACCCGGACGCAACCACCGTGGAGATTGGCGATCTCCCACACCAAAGAAAGCCCCAGCCCAACGCCGCCGTACTCCCGGCTGCGGGACTTATCCACCCGGAAGAAGGGTTGAAAGATGCTCTGTTGGTATTCCTCCGGGACGCCGCAGCCGGTGTCGGAAACGCGAATCAGAAGCTTTTCCGGCTTCTGCGTAACAGAAACCTTCACCGAGCCGCCCGAACGGTTGTACTTGACTGCATTTTCCGTCAGGTTAAAAAGCAGTCGGTAAATCAGTGCATCACTGCCGATGAGGAAGCCGTCTCCCTCCATCTCCAGCGTAATATTGCGCTTTTCTGCCAAAAGCGCGAGATCTGTGAAGACCTCCTCAACCATCGGGGCAAGCTGAATCTGCTCGTTTCGCGCCACCTGCTGCAAATTGCTCATTTCAAGCAGCGTTTTGGTCATCTGTGTCAGTCGCTCCGTCTGTTCCCGCAAAAGTGCGAGAAACTTCGTCGTTTCCGGCAGCATATCGGGATGCTCCGCGGAGAACAGCTCCAGCTGCGCCTGCATCAGTGCCAGCGGCGTGCGCAGTTCGTGGGCAGCGTTGCCGGTGAACTGCCGCTGGGCGGCAAAGGCGTTGTCCAACCGCTCCAGCATCTGATTGAAAGAGCAGCTCAGCTGCCGAAACTCCGGCAGAACATTCTCGTTAATCCTCATATCCGCCAGGTTGTTCAGCTGCACCTTCTCCACCTGAGATACAAAGCTGCGCAGCGGCTTGAGCGCGCGTCCGCTGACAAAATAGGCCAGAACGCCGCTAAGCAGTGTCACCACAGCCGTAATATACCAGTTGGTCATGCGAAAGCGCCCCTGCGCTCCGTTGACAACGATAGTCAGATCCTCATCGGGCGTTACGAGCTGCGGATTAAAGCTCTCTGCGCCTTCACTGTTCATAATAACCGTGTCGCCTCCCTGTAAGGTGTCCGCGATTGTGTCCATATAGTACACACCGGAGGAACAAAGCAGCAGATTCATGACAACACAGGTGACACCGATGAGCAGGACAGTCATCAGGGTGATGCGCCACTGCAAGGAAAGTCGCTTCATGTTTCCTCTCCTCCCATCAAATAGCCTTCGCCGATGCGATTACGGATGGGGTCAAACCCCAATGCGGCGCGGAGCTTCTTGCGCAGGGCGGAGATATGAACCCGGATAGAATTGCTGAAGCTGTCCACGCTGTTGTCCCAGACGTGCTCCATCAGCTCTTCCTGACTCACAGGCCGTCCCTGATGCACCATCAGATATTCCAGAATGCCTGTCTCCTTACGTGTGAGTGTCAGGGGCTGCCCGTTGACGGCAGCGGTGCGGGAGCGTGTGTCGAACGTCAGCTCCCCGCAGGTCAGCAACACGGCTTGCTGGGTGAACTGCCGCAAAGTCAGGCTGCGGATGCGGGCCTCCAGCTCAGCCAAGTGAAAGGGTTTTGCAAGATAGTCGTTGGCCCCGGCATCCAACCCCTCAACCTTGTCCTCCACCTCGCCGCGTGCGGAGAGAATCAGCACACGCGTCTCGCGGTCTGTCTGCCGCAAGGTGCGCAGCACGGTCATGCCGTCCTTTCCCGGCAGGTTCAGATCAAGAAGTACCAAGTCGTAGCGCTCCACACCCAGAAGTTCCAGCGCCTTTTCCCCGTCGTAGCAGTAGTCCACACTGTATGCCAAGCGCCGCAAACTGCGAACAATCGTCTCGCATAGGGCGCGTTCATCTTCAATTACCAAAAGGTGCATAAGAGTCCCCCTTTTCATTTCCTTTTTCTTTATTATAGCAAAAGCAGATAAGATCTGCATTAAATTTTCGTTCTTAACAGGGATTTTATCTTTCCTGTGCTATGATGATGGCAGAAAAAGTGAAAGGGTGATAAATTTGAGCTGTGCAAAAAAAGCAGCGGCGCAGGCCGCGTTGCTGGTTGTGGGTATCGCCATGCTGTGCTTCGGCGCATGGCGCGGCGAGGCCGCGACGGTACTGAGCAAAGCGATTAAATTATGTCTGGAGTGTGTAGGCATTGGGTAAGAAATTTTCGGGCGCGTCACAGATTATATCCCGCTTCCGCGGCTGGATACAGGCGGGGGCAGCTTTATTGACCAACCTGCACCTGCCGAACTTCCTCAAGGGCAAACTGTACCAAGGCGCAGGGAAAACCGTCTGTGTGCCCGGGCTGAATTGCTACTCCTGCCCGGCAGCCTCCGGCGCTTGTCCCATCGGGGCGTTTCAGGCGGTAGTGGGCTCTTCCAAGTTCAGCTTTTCCTATTATATCACAGGCTTTCTCATTTTGCTCGGCGTCCTGCTTGGACGCTTTATCTGCGGTTTTCTGTGCCCCTTCGGCTGGTTTCAGGAACTGCTGCATAAAATTCCCACGAAGAAGTTCTCCACAAAGAAACTCAAGCCCCTGCGATACCTCAAGTACGCCGTACTGCTGGTGATGGTTTTCCTGCTGCCGGCGTTCCTTGTAAACGATGTAGGCATGGGCGACCCGTTCTTCTGTAAATACCTCTGTCCGCAAGGCGTGCTGGAGGGGGCCATCCCGCTGTCCCTTGCCAATTCCGGTATCCGGTCGGCGCTGGGAAGCCTGTTTACATGGAAATTCGGCATCCTGCTTGCAGTGATCGTGCTGAGCGTAATATTCTACCGTCCCTTCTGCAAGTGGCTCTGTCCGCTGGGGGCGTTTTACGCGCTGTTCAACCGGGTATCTCTCTTTCAGATAAAGGTGGACAAAAACAAGTGTGTATCCTGCGGAAAATGCGCCAAAGCCTGCAAGATGGATG
Organism: Hominenteromicrobium sp.; assembly: GCF_046974225.1. NCBI lineage: Bacteria > Bacillati > Bacillota > Clostridia > Eubacteriales > Oscillospiraceae > Hominenteromicrobium > Hominenteromicrobium sp. Next base: position 7,768 of record NZ_JBKWAE010000024.1, read on the forward strand.
TGGATGTAACAAAAGCGCCCAACCATACCGAGTGTATCCGCTGCGGAATGTGCATACACACCTGTCCGACGGGCGCCGTGCGCTTCCGTTACGGCTTCGGAGACGGTAAAGATAAAACAAAAGCGGCAAAAAAAGCCGCAGAAAATAATAAACAATAATAACAAGGAGAAAAAAACAGATGAAAACGAATAGAACGAATACGGCCGGCCGATTGCTGGCACTGCTGCTTCTCGCCCTGATGATGCTGTCTTTGACAGCCTGCGGCACAAAGAACGGAGACAAAACGAGCGGAATGAGCAGCGAACCGAAGAATGCCGAGGAAGCGGTCGCCATGCACAAAGATCTGATGGCGCAGGAAAACGCCATTCTCTCGGAGAACACAGCCCTTTGGGAAAAGGTATTCATGGCAGCCGACAAGGGCATGACCATGCAGGAGGACGGCAAAAACTACGGTGATTTCCTGCTCAGTACAATCGAATCCGCCAAGGATCAGTTTACGGAGGATGAGCTGAAGCTGCTCAAGGAGGGGGCGGAGAAGATCCGCGACATTGAAACCCAGCTGACCATGATTGAGGAAAAGTACCCTGAGGCAGCACAGGAATCTACGGATGGCGCTATGAGCGTGCCCGCAGGCAACGACACGACCACGCCGCCCGATGACGGCAGTATGCAGAAATCCGATGACGGCAGCATGCAGAAATTCCCCACCTTTGAGGGCAAAGATCTGGATGGAAACACGGTGAAAAGTGACGAGCTGTTCTCCGGCAATGCCGTCACCGTAGTGAATTTCTGGTTCACCACCTGTAATCCCTGCGTGGGCGAGCTTGCTGAGCTGGACGCGCTGAACAAAGAACTCGCGGAGAAGGGCGGCGCACTCATCGGCGTCAACACCTTCACGCTGGACGGCGACGAAGCGGCAATTTCCGAAGCAAAGGATGTACTGGCCAAGAAGGGCGCGACCTATCAGAATGTGTATTTTAACTCCGATGGTGAGGCGGGAAAGTTTACCACCAACATCTTTGCCTATCCTACTACTTATGTGGTTGACCGCAACGGCAACATCGTGGGCGACCCCATCGTAGGCGCCATCACGGAAAAAAATCAAGCGGAGGCGCTGCAAGCCCAGATCGACAAGGCGCTCGCCGCCGACGCAGGCTGACCCGAAATTTAAAAAGTGCCTGCTGCACGCCATTGCATTGCCCTTGGCGGGCGAAGGGGGGCGTAAGCCCTGATTCTTCTAAAAGGAGGAAACGCGATGTATCGAAGCGTATTGGCCCTGCTTTTCGCCTCGGTTCTGCTGCTGAGCGGCTGCGCCGTCGGGCAGCAGACTGTGCCGAAGGAAAAAAGCGGACAGGAAGCAACCATGGACGAATCGGCCTTTGACCGGTCCGACGACGAGATCACTTATATGGATACCACAGAAAATGTCATCTATCTGGCGGGCGGCTGCTTCTGGGGCATGGAACAGCTGATGCAGTCCATCCCCGGCGTTATCGACGCCGAGAGCGGCTACGCCAACGGCACCTGCGAGGCGGACGCCGATTACAAGACCGTCTGCAAGGGAGAGACCGGCTTTCGGGAGACCGTGCGGGTGGAATACGACCCCGAGCAGGTGAGCCTCGACGCGCTGCTGCTGGCCTACTTCTATGTCATCGACCCCACGGTACAAAACCGGCAGGGCAACGACCGGGGCAGCCAGTACCAGACCGGCGTCTACTACACCAACGAAAGCGCGAGAGAAACGGTGAAGCGCATCGCGGAGATTGAGCGCGGCCGCAGCGAGAAATTCTTCGTGGAGATCGGCCCGCTCAAGAACTACTATCCCGCCGAGGAATACCACCAGAACTACCTCGAAAAGAATCCGGACGGCTACTGCCACATCCCGCGCGCGGAGATGGAACTCTTCTCCAAACTGCGCATCGACCCGGGCGACTATCAGAAGCCCGCGGCAGAGTCCATCCGGGACAAGCTGACGGCGGAGCAGTACCGCGTCACGCAGGAGAACGACACGGAGCGCGCCTTCACGGGCGAGTTTTGGGACAAATTTGAAAAGGGCATCTATGTGGATGTCGTGACCGGTGAGCCGCTCTTTTCCTCCACGGATAAGTACGAGAGCAGCTGCGGCTGGCCCGCCTTTACAAAGCCCATCGAAGGCCCCGCCGTGGTGGAAAAAGAGGATCTGAGCCACGGGATGCGCCGCACGGAGGTCAGAAGCCGCGCCGGAGACTCCCACCTCGGCCATGTGTTCACCGGCGATCCGGAGTCCCCCAATGGCGTGCGCTACTGCATTAACAGTGCGGCCCTGCGCTTTGTCCCCTATGAAAAAATGGAGGCCGAGGGCTACGGGTACCTCCTGTACCTGTTTGAGAAATGATTTCAGGTGCATACACATCAAGCGGAAAAGCAGGAAGGCTGTTCTTTTGAAGAACAGCCTTCCTGCTTTTCTGGGAAGATAAGACTTTTACTTTTTAAGGATTTACAGTGATTTTTTCTCCCGCCGCCTGATTTTCCATACGATCAGTGCAACGCATCCGGCAAAAGATGCACATAGCGCGGTGCTCCATAAATTCATTTGACCGCTGTCACCGGTCTGCGGGATTGTAACCGCGCGCCAGCCGGCATACACAGTCCTATCCCCGGTCAGATAAATGTCTGAGACCTTGTTCACAAGGCTCCGTTCGCTGTACCAGCCGACAAAGGTATACCCGTGCCGAGTAGGAACATACTTGGTCAAATCAATGTAGGTATTGTACGTTTCCTGCACGCCGGGAATAGCACTGCCGCCGCCTGTTTCAAAGCGCAGCGTGTAGTAGTTGACGGGCGGATTGTTGTCGCCGGTATGCGTCCAGTGGGCGTAGACGGTGGTATTTGCAGAGAACACGGTATCCGTCGTAATCTTTGTGCCGCCGCTCTTTTCGGTGTACCAGCCGTTGAAGCTGTGCTTGCTGCGGGAAGCATCGGGCAGAGAGGTTAGCTTCTGCTTGGTGGTGGTCATGCTGTCGACAGAGGGCGTACCGTCGTTTCCGTCAAAGGTGACGGTGTACTCCGTGGGCGTAGGCGGCGCATCCTCCTCGAAGATGGCCTTGATCTCCACGTTGTCGCTCGGCATGGTGAACTTGTCGTCCCTTACCGTCACGTCGCCGCTCATAACCTGCCACTCCTTAAAATGGTAGCCCGCGTTTGGCGCAGCGGTCAGGGTGATTTCCGTTCCGGCCGTCGCCGAGGCGGGATCCGCGCTGCCCGTGCCGTGACCGTCGTCCCTGACGATGACGGCGTATTCCGTCTCGGGAGCCTTGGCTATCGTGATGGAAAACTCCTTAATATCTTCACCCAAAGCGTTGACCGCCATGACGGTAAAGACCTCGGTCCCTTCCCCGGCGGGCGTGCCGCTTATCTCTCCTGTGTCCTCGTTTAGGCTAAGTCCCTCGGGCAGGACGCCGCTCACAATGCTCCATGTGATGGGCGCGGTACCCTTGGCGGTCAAGCGGCTGCTGTAAGCCTCGCCTTCCATGCCGTCGGGCAGGCTTTCCGCGACGATTGTCGGTGGCATAGGGGGTCGGTTATCGATAAGCTTCACCCGAATCGCGGCTGTTACCGCAGGCTCCGGCTGCTGAAAGATGTCTCCGTCATCATTGCTAAGCACCGGCGTGCCGGTGATGGTCTGCCAATCCACGGACTCCGCATCATAGGACGATTCATCCCATGCCACGTCGACCCAGCGCCATGCGCCGTCAACGGCATTGATGCACACATTTTCCGGCAAGCCGAGCTCTGCAAAGGGCGTGCCGAACGGCTTATCGGTAATGGGATCCGGTTCATCGATATTCCTGATGGTGTTTTTGATGGCGTTGATTTTGATGGTAATCTCCGTCGGCTTGTGGAGACGCAGGTCGTCCGGCGTGAATACCACCGTCACATCGTGTTCACCCGGAGTCTGGAGGTAGAACGGCGGGGCATTCTTGAAGGAGAACGTGCCGGGGGCGACGGTATCCGTACCCTTGACCTTTGCCACGCCGCCGACGAGCGTGCCGACTTCATCGTTGTAGGTTCCCACCTGAAGCTTTCGCCAAGTGAATATGGTGTTGTCGGGCAACGTAAAATCGCCGTTCTTCCATCGGAATACGGGCAGCTGCGTGATCTCCGTCTCGGTCGGGTCAGGCTGCAGCTGAACCTTTCTCACGGCTCGGAGGTCGGCGTTTTCCGGTATGGTGAAATACTTCTCCAATTCGGCGCGGTTGACTTCGCCGTAGATGGTCTGCTCCTCAAACGAATTGGGGTCGTAGGTCGAGCTGTCCCATGAGGTGACGACATTCATACCGAAGTCCATCCCTGTTCCCTCGGGATCTTTTTCATCGCCCACCGCATAAAAGCTGAATGAATCCGAGAGATTCAGCTCCTCAAATGGCGTTCCGAATTTTTCATTGGTAATGTGTCCGGCCCTGGTCTCCTTGAATGTGCGGGGAACGACGTTCACATCAACGGTGCATTTCGCCTTGTTATACCGCTTCAGGTTGTCGGGCGTGAAGATGATCTTCAGTTGCAGCTGCCCCGCCTGCAATAGCGTGCTCGCCGTCAAGGAATGTCCGTATATTTTCTGATCTTTGTCCAGCGTGAATTTGCCGGAAACCGTTTCGCCGTTCACCGTGGCCGTTCCGCCGGAGAGATATTTATCGGCAAACACAAGGAAGCACAGGTCGCCGCCGTAGAGCTGCTTGGAATAGGTGGGCGGCTCCAGCGTGGGCGTAAAGACACGGTCGTCAATGAGTGTTATCCTTGCGGTTGCCTTGACTGTGCTTGTCGGCTCCAGATCATCCGTGAAGCCGCTCCTTTCAACATGCAGCTTGCCGGTAATGATCTGCTCGCCATATTTGTTCGGGTCATAGGTGGAGCCGTCCCATGTCACGGGCACGGGACTGTAACTCGCGCCGGTGTTGGTCTCAACCTTGACGCCGAAAGGGAAAAGGGGAAGCCCCAGATCCTCAAACTGAACAGAACCAGTAAAACAGGACAATAGACAAAATCCCCCCTGATGTAGGATAATAAGTACATCAGGGGGGATTCATTATGAGCAAACGAAGATACACCAATATGCAGGTTCTACTACCGACCATAGAAAAGATGTTAGAATCAGGGAAGAACCACAGGGAAATCGAAGCGGAACTTGGCTTGGAGGGAGACCGTCCGGTTCACAATCTGCTGAAGCGGCAACGCAAAAAAGCCGCCAAGGGTGCGCCGAAGTTTCGTGGCAGGAAGCCTGCAAAGACGCTGCAGGAATATAAGTATGAGAATAAGCGGCTCAAGATGGAAGTGAAATTACTGCAGGATTTTCTGCAGTCCACAGAAAGGAAGTGAGGCCAAAGGCAAAGTACGCCGTCATTCACCGTCACCGGGGAGAATACCCAATATCTGTTATGTGCAAATTCTTCGGGGTATCCAGAAGTGGTTACTACTGCTTTAAAAAGCGTCTGGGAGAGACGGATCGCGATGCTGTTGTGGCAAAGGAAATCGAGGAATGTCAGCGCAGGACAGATAAGACCTATGGCTATCGACGTGTATGGAAGTGGTTAAAAGGCAGAAATATTCAAAGAGATCCGAAGACTGTGCTCAGAATCATGAAAAAATATGGATTATTGTCTGAGGTTCGCCGACGCCGCCAATGGGTAAATCTTGGTCAGCAGGTACACAAATACGAAAATCTGTTGAACAGACAGTTCCGGGCGGTCAGGCCAAACGAGAAATGGGTCACGGACATTTCTTACATCCACACAAAAGAAGGCATTTTATATCTGTCCATGATCCGAGATCTGTATGACAACAGTATTGTGGCCTACAAGACTGCAAGTCGGCAGACTGTGAATCTTGTTCTGGACACGATTCGTCTGGCAATGAAGAAAGAGAAAGTCGCTGCGGAGTTGCAGCTCCACAGCGACCAAGGCTTTCAATACACATCGCAAGCATACTTCAAGCTAACACAATCTTACGGCATAACGCCGTCCATGTCAAGGAAAGGAAATCCTTATGACAATGCCATGGCAGAAAATTTCTTCTCCATTCTGAAAACAGAGTGCATCTACCGCCACAAGCCAAAGACGTTCCAAGAAGCAAACGAACTGATCGACAGGTATATTTACTTCTATAACCACGAACGCATCCAAACAAAAACGGGAGTGGCACCGCTGTCGCTGCGCCACTCCGCTTAAAACTCAATATCCTACATGGGGGCTTTTAGTGCTGTCCGCATAATCTGGTGCGGTTCAAACGCCGTGCCAAGGGGCTTGTTTGTGATGATTACGTCGTCCGGGGCTCTTGTGACCGTGCGCTTTGTCCCCGTCACGGTAATAATACATTCCGCCGTGGTGTATGCCTCCGTATCGTCGGGGGTAAAGAGGATCTCCATGCGGTTTTCGCCCGGGTATACTCTGCCGCCCTCATAGTGCTTGAAGCGGAACGTGCCGGGAACGACGACACCTGTACTCTCGGCCTTCGCTTCGCCGCCCCTGAGGGCCCTGTCGGTATACTCATTGCCGACATAGGCCGGAGGGCGCAGCGTGGGCGGGGTGGTGATGACCGTTTTGGCAGGCTGCAAAAGCGCTCCGTAAGCCGTATGACAGGTTTCGCAAACAGCCTTCTCCGTGGATGTAGCCTTGCCGCCGGAGCAGTTGCCTGTTTCGGTATGGCTGCTGTCCGCGGTACAGTTGCGTGTGTGCGTTCCGTTGCCGTTGGAAGTCCATTCGCCCCAGCTATGATTGTGCACCTCCCATACGGCATAGATGGTTGTGCTCATATCATACCCATGTACTACCAGACAACTGGTATAACCGCCGTTTCCGCCATATATCGGCTTACCAGTCCGAGAATTCGCCCAACCCATGAAGGTATATCCGTCACGGGTTGGAATTATTTCTGATATGGGAACCCATACATGAAATTCCGAACTGGTCACGCTCTGACTTGGCGGTGCGCCGCTGCCGCCGTTGGCATCGTAATGCAGCGTATAGGTGTATTGGGTGGCAGCGGGACGGACTGCCCCGCTCCTCGTTTTTGGCATCATAGTATCGGATGCCCCTGCCGGGTCTGCGCCGCAGGCCTCATGGTGTTCATACAGGCCGTCCGTTTCCGACGCGCGTGCGGCAACCTCTCCATCCGCCGCAAAGACCGTCGCGGGCATCATGGTCAGCACCATACAGCATAGAAGCAGAATGCTGAGTATTCGTTTCTTCATGTCGTTTTTCCCTCCTGTTCCCGCGGGTCCGGCTTGCCTGTCCCGCCCTTTTTCCGGTTTTCTCTGATCCTGAACCGCATGCACAGCGCGGTGATTGCCGCCGCAGCGGCAAAGGATACAACAGCCACCAGCACATAGCCGCCCGCATCCTCGCGCAGCAGCATCGCGCCGAACACGCCCCATGCAGCGGTCTGTCCCGGCCTGACGACCGTGCTTATCGCCTGCATCAGCACCGCGAACAGCAGCATACACGCGGCACTCAGTCCGTATATGCCATGCTGCTGCCTTCGGCGGGTGTTTTTCCGTACCCGCTGCCGGACGAGTGCGACCCGTCTTGCGGTATCGTACATACAGTTTGACCCTCCTCTCCGGTTTGTCTGAAACTGTGGCCTAAAAACCCTTTCACTTATATAGGTACATAAAATCGGAAAAACTCTCACCCAAAACGCAAAATTTTCCAAAAAAATTTGAGAGCCGCCCAAAAGCAGCTCTCAAGGTGTGAATGTTCGGTTATTTCATCCGCGATAAACGGAACGTAGACAGCCTTCCCGCCGCTACCAGCAGCACCGGCAGGGCGTAGGCCACATACTGCGCCGCACCGCCGTAGGCGATGAGCAGATTGTAAACGGCGTGGAGGGTGATGGCCGCGCCCAGCAGCCCCCAGGTGCCTGCAATTTTCAGCCATGTCCGCTGCCACGCATAGGCAAGCCCGCCGCCCACGATCAGACCGCAGAGAACGTGCATGGCTCCCGTGCCGAAGCCACGGAAGAAGATGAAGGAGAAACGGTCTGCTCCGTTCTGAATGAGATAGCATACGTTTTCAAAGGTGGCAAAGGCAAGGGCAACTGTTATTGCGGCAGCCTTGATTTTATCCCCCTCCGGCTCAAACACCAGAAGATAGAACACCAGCGGCAGCAGCTTCATCATCTCCTCCACCACCGGCGCAATCTCCGCCGTGGCGGCAAGGGCGTCCGCCTGACACACCGACGCGAGGAAAGTATTGATGTAGGCCGAAAGCAGGCACACACCCATTCCGACGATGCAGAACAGAAAAAAGCGGAGATGCCGCCTGCCCATGCACAGAGCAGCCACCAGCAGCGGGGACACCATGCACAGGAATATGTTTTCAATATAGGTCATGCGTCCACCGCCTTTCTCACAGCGGGCAGCAGCCCCAATATGGTCAGCGTCAGCAGCATATCGCACCAGAAGACGGGGCTTGCCGGGGAAGTATCCGGCCAGAAGCAGCCCGCCGTCCAAAGCAAGTACTCCGCGAACGCAAAGCACAGCACGCCGATGTGGAAGTACCGCATATTCCGCGCCGCGCCCGTCCGGGTCTCTGCATAGGCAAGCCCTCGAATGGCGCAATAGGAAAGCCATATCATCATGCCGCACCAGATCAGGTTGGAGAGAATGTCCCCGAAGGTGCAGTAGAACGTCAGCAGCGGAAGGCCGAATGCAGGCGCAAGCCATGCCCTGCGGCAGAAGAAGCTGCGCTCGTCCTGACTGGAGAGCGTCGCCTGCAAAATGCGCAGAAAAATTACGCTCGCCACCCAGCCGAACTCCGACACATAAAAGACGCGCGGCGTGGTATCGAACAGCAGCAGATACAGCGTCCAGTAGAGCGCGCCGAGGGCAAAGCAGCCGTAGAAGCACAGCAGCAGAAAATACGCCTGCCTGCGGCTTTTCCGGTAGGATATGCCCGAAAGCAGCGCGCCGACGAACGTGACCAGCAGCTGCAGCAGGTTCTCAATCAGCTCCATGCCGTTCCTCGCTTTCCTTATCCTGTGTGTCGTCCCGATTCATTTGCCGCAGCCGGAAGCACAAAACAGTCACGCACACGCCCAGAAGAAATGCCAGAAGCCCGATGACGATGTATCCCAAGGCCGCGCCGCCGTGAAAGATGCTTGCCGCCGTTTCAAAGCCCGCATAGCCGCCGGTTTGAATTTTTACGGCAATATCAGGCATGACGAAAGACACACCCACAATCAGCGCAAGGCACGCCGCCACAGCGGAAGCCGCGGTAATCGTATTGCGCCGCAGCCGTTTCTCCCGCTCCACCTTGGCGATGCGCCGCTTTGCCTCCGCGACGCGTTCTTCATGACTCCGCATTTGTAATCCCCTCCCGTTCCAGAAGCCTTCGCAGGCTTTCCTTTCCGCGATACACCATGTTGGTAATCTGCTTTACCGTTTTTCCCGTAACCTCCGCCGCCTGTGCGTAACTCATCCCCTCAAAATAGGTCAGATACAGAACCTCCCGGTAATCCGGGTTCATTTCACCCATGCAGAAGTGCAGAATGCGGTTTCGTTCTTCCGTTCGGATAACCTCCTCCACAAGCAGCTGCCCGTCCGATTCATCGGTCAGCTCGTCCAAACGGAACAGACACTTCCGCTTGCTCTTATGGCGCAGCGCCATATTCCGCGCCGTCTTATACAGATATGCCTTGAAGCCACCGTCCCGGATGCGAGGCTTTTTCGTGAACAGATAGGCGAAAACATCCAGCATCAAATCCTCTGCTTCGTGGACATCGTGCAGATACCCGTCGATATACAGGGTTAGCGGATTGCCGTATTTTTTCATCAGGGCCTCCAGCCCCGCATCGTCGCCGTTCAAATATCGGTGGTAAAAAGTCTCGTCGCAGGTCATAGCGTTCACTTCCTTTTTGCGGGTGCTCCAAATGCAGAGGGGTATCCGCCAGGCGCTTGCCCTGCCGGAATTTCGGTGCTGTTCCTGAAAGCGCGGGTCGGACGGCTTTTCCGCGTTCTCTTGGTCAAATTATATCACAGGATACGTACGGATAGCAACCGGAACCGCAGGTCATGCCAATAGTATGCGCAGCCTGCCCAAGGTGCTTTTAGGTGAGGTCACACTTCGTCCTTTCTCCTCTGCTCCAAAAGCCAGGCTGTCATGTCCCGCAAAGTATCCTTTACCGGGCGCGGATGATATGCAAAGCATTCCGATGCTGCGGCATGGCTGAATTGTCCGTTTGAGGCAAGGACGGCAACGGAATAAGGTGTGAAAAACAGCGGCTTTCGCTTCTTCAGGCTTCGATGTTCATAGTATGGAGCCGCCAGCTTTGCAAGCCCCAGTGGCAGGCAGATGGGGCGATACCTCCGCTTTGCGGTCTTTCCCACAAGCTGAAGCATCTTGCGAATGGTAACATAGTGGCCGGACAAAATGTATCCCTTACCGGGTTCTCCGTTCTCGGAACAGTCGAGAATGCCTTTTGCCACATCCCGTACATCCACGAAGTCATATCCGCCGCGAACGGCAAAGGGCAGCTTTCCGCGAAGAAAAGATTTCGCCATTGAGGTGAAGCTCCCTCCCTGTATATCGCCCGGCCCGATGATGCCGGAGGGAAAGACAATGCTGGCATTCAGCCCGCGCTCCGCCGCATCGAAAACCAGCTCTGTTGCAGTTGCCTTGCTTTTGGCGTAATCTCCGTCCACAAGTCCCGGAGAGAATTCGCAATCTTCCGTAATGATGCAATCCTTTGACTTTTCCGGTATGGCATGGACGGAGCTGACATAGACCATTTTGCCCACATCATGTTCCATACATTGCCGGAGAACCCTCCATGTCCCGCCTACATTGACCTGATAGAGCTTTGAACCGGGTCTGGACGCGACAGAGACGATACCGGCGCAGTGAATCACACAGGTACGGCTGTCGGCATCCGCAAAGAAGTCTGTCAACGAGCTTTCCACGCACACATCACCGATGACGGTATGGACTTCTTTGGGGAGCAAATGGATATAGGGGTCATCACGCAGCACAAGCGCATGCACTTGCGCTCTGCGGCGTACCAGCTCCTCCGCAACAGCCCTACCGAGGAAGCCGGTAGCGCCTGTAACAAGATATTGATCAAACATGCAAAAAGCCTCCTCTCAAATAAGCATACAAGTGTTGATTATCTTTCACAAGTACAGTATACTTGAGAGGAAAGACAGAAACAATCAGCACTTGCCATGCGACTGAAAGAAAAGCAACACTGCCTGTTGAAGTGTTGATAATCTTTGTAAACTTTTTTTGGAGGGGCTCTATATGGAGAAGCTGGATGCAAGGAAACGCTATACGCAAATGGTGCTCAAGCAGTCTTTTCTGAAGCTGCTGAAGGAAAAGCCTGTAAACAGAATTACGGTGAAGGAGGTCTGTGCCCTGGCGCAGCTTAACCGTGCCACCTTCTATGCCCATTACAGCGATTGCTTTGCCCTGATGGAGAGCATTGAGAATGAACTCATCGATGCCTTTGAGAAATCCCTTCGCTATGTCAATTTGTTTGATGTGACGGCACTGATCGAAGCCATTTACGATATGGTCGATCAGAATCAGGCCGCCTGCCGGGTTTTGATTCTTGGGAATACAGGCGCAACGGTCCTCATGCGGATGATTGCTTTGGCCAAGGAGGAAAGCATTGCTTACTGGCGGAAAGAGCTGCCCAATGCCGACGAAACAGAGCTTGAGATGATGTATACCCACCTGTCAAACGGTTTGATGCATGTCGTTGTGGAGGGCTATGACAAGTACAGCAAAGAGGAAATGATCCATTTTGTCAACCGCGTTGTAAAAGCCAGTCTTTTGCTGTTTCAATCGCCCCAAAGTCCCCTTGCTTAACACAGCCTTTATGCCCGAACGGCATAATAAGCTTACAAAACGGTCGATGGTCAAAAAAGATGAGCCGATAAAAACGGAACAGGCATGATTTCGGTCATGCCTGTTCCAAGAAATATGAATTTTACCGTCTTGTCGTCCGGAATCCTTGTCCCGCTTTTTTCCTTTCCTCTCCAAATTTTAATTCGCCGTATGCTTCTTGATTTTTGTAAACCCATGTGCTATATTGAGTGCATGGCGGCAACAAAATCCGCCAAAATTTTCTCTATTTTTATAGAGTACAAAGGGGTAAAACCAAATGAAACTCAGAAAACTCTGCGCATTGGCACTCGCCGGTCTGCTCTCGCTCTCTGCGCTTGCAGGCTGCACCTCCGCCAAAACCATCGTAGGGGGGAACACAAGCAGCACCTCCGCCGAGTCCTCCTCTTCCTCCGAAGCCACCTCCGAAGACAGCACTGCGTCCTCCGAACCCGAATCTTCGGCCTCCACCGGGGAAGCCATGTTTGCCTCCCTCGCCGATTATCTCGCCGATCCGGACGTAAAAGCGTCCATCGATGCCGAAATTGAAAATCAGACCGATGACAGCATGACGATCAAGGTCTACGCAGACGGCAATGCGCTCGTCTATGAATATCAGTTCACGGATGAATACGACCTCTCCGACGAAGACATAAAGCAGTCCGTGCTCGATGCTTTAAAAGAAGGCTGCGAAGAAAATGCTTCTACCTTTGAGGATATCGCCGATACGCTCGAAAGCGAAGTAGGTCTCTCCGGTGTGCACGTCCGCCTCGTCTACTTGAACGGCGACGGCAGCGAAATTTACACCCACGACTTTGAATGATTATTTGTGTAATTTATAAATAAATTTTAAAGCGCCGTCCGCGAACCGCTTTCGGTTCGCAGACGGCGTGTTTTATTTGACAAGATTCGACATTTTTAAGTGAAATATTTCGCGCTGCGAAATGTGAAATTTGATGCTACGCATCAATTGAAATGAAATAAATCCCTACGCGCTGCAGCGCGGTTCACACACCACAGGTATTTCACGTTGCGCAGCAACATTTCACTGCCCGAAGGGCAATTTCACAAATTCCGAAGGGATTTATTTCGTTGAAAAAAGAGCCTTGTCTTTTTGACAAGGCTCTTTTTTCTGGTGACCCGGACGAGAATCGAACTCGTGTTACCGCCGTGAAAGGGCGGTGT
>NZ_JBKWAE010000025.1:0-7215 GCF_046974225.1 Hominenteromicrobium sp.
ACCATTGATTTTATTAGCTTTTTGCCGCTATCGCTATCACACCTCATTATTTAACCGTCCCGGTTTTCAGGAAATGGAAAGCCTTATTGGAGGAGGTAAGGTGTCAACCGTAATTGTAAAAGACTTATCTCGTTTCGGCAGAGAGCATTTGCTTTGCGGTCACTACACAGAAATTGTTTATCCGACTTTGGGTGTAAATTTCATAGCCATACAAGAAAACGTTGATACCACAGAAGGTGTGGGAACGGAAATGATGCCGTTTCATAACATTTTTAACGAATGGTATGCTGCACAAACTTCAAAGAAAATCCGTGCCGTTAATGAAATGAAAGCCTCAAAGGGTATGAGGATTTCTTCAACAGTGCCTTACGGTTACAAGAAAATCGAAGGTAACAAGGAGCAATGGTACATAGATGAGCCTGCGGCTGAAATTGTAAGAAAGATATTTAATCTTTGCATTTCGGGTAAAGGTCCGTCACAAATTGCCAGACAGCTTGAAGCCGAAAAAGTGCTTACACCGACAGCATATTTCAATTCCGTAGGCAAGAAAACAAGTAATCCTATACCGCTCAATATTTATGGTTGGAGTTCCAAAAGTGTTGCTCACATTCTTGAAAACAGACAATATACCGGCTGTACCGTAAACGGTAAGAGTACAACAGTCAGTTACAAAGTGCATAAGAAAATTGAGAAATGTCAAGATGATTATCAGATTATTCCAAATTCTCAAGAATTTATGAGGATAATACTCTCGGTAAGTTATCCGATGAGCGTTATTCCCGTATGGCAAATGAATACGAAGCTGAGCAAAAGCGACTTATATCAGAGGTTGAGGAAAATGAAAAAGCTCTCATTGAACTTCAAAAGCAAACTGTTGATATGAAAATGCTCTATCAAGGGCTTATGGAATTTACAGAAATGAAACAGCTTACGCCGACCGTTGTCAACAAGCTTATCGAGCGTATTGAAATCCATAATAATGAGAAAAAGCACTCGCATAACAATGTTAAAGTGGATATTTATTTTACCGCAGTCGGATTATTTGACATTCCAACTGAGCAGCAACTTTTGAAAACAATGGAAAGAGTAGAACAGAAAAATGCGGAAAAATCCGCTTAAATAAAGAAAAGGTGTAACCCCCCCTTTATCGGGATTACACCATAATTCCTTAAATACTGCCTTATTAGCCCATGGCTAAGCTCCGTGCAACGTTTTTTCATGCAAATTGAATTTTAGAAGCAGAAGTACCCGATGAGCGAGATCGCAAATCCGAGCAGCGCGCCGCACACCACCTCGATCATGCGATGGCCAAGCGATTCGTTCAGCTTCGGGATCATTTCTTTCAGTTGGTCTTTGTCCTTGGTGTTCTCATCGCCTAAATATTCCACAATGTAGTTGATGGCTTTTGCGTGCAGACCCGCCGCCCAGCGCACGCCGGTCGCGTCGTACATGACGATGAGTGCCAGCACGAACGCCATGGCGAAGATCGGGGAGGAAAAGCCGTAGATAAGGTAAGAGGTCAGCAGCACCGAGCACGTTACCGCCGAGTGGGAGCTTGGCATGCCGCCTGCGCCGGAGAGACGCTCTTTCTTAAATTCGCCGTGTTTAAAAAGATGGATGCTGGTCTTTAAGATTTGTGCCGCACACCACGAAACAACAGCGACGTTGATGAGCGGGTTGGAAATCAATATAGAAAAATCAAACATGTCACGAAACCTTTCTGTAAAACGGCACACAAACACCGAAATGCGCCGTATGAGCACAATTTGATACATATAGTTTACCGCGAAACGGCAATATTGTCAATTCACACGGCGGATTTGTAAGAAATTTGTGATAAAGAGTATACATATCTTGCGAAAACGGGGCTTCGGTGATAAAATAAAGTCATGGCTAATAAAAGAAACTACGCAAAAGAACTGAATACACTCATCGAAACCTTTACGCACGAGGAAAAGCGGCCGACTTTGCTCTTGCACGCGTGCTGTGCGCCGTGCTCCAGCGCCGTTTTGGAGAAGCTTACAGCGCATTTTAAAATTACCGTGCTGTTTTATAATCCCAATATTTATCCGGAGGCGGAGTATCAAAAAAGGGAAGCAGAGTTAAAGCGGCTTATCTCCGAAATGCCATGCACCAAGGAAGTAGCGCTTGTTGATCTGCCTTACGTGCCGGAAGAATTCTTCACCGCCGTGCGCGGGCTTGAGCACATCCCGGAGGGCGGCGAGCGCTGTTTTGCGTGCTACAAGCTGCGTATGGAAGCAGCGGCAAAGTATGCCGCAGAGCATCATTTTGATTTTTTCACGACAACGCTGTCCATCAGCCCGCTGAAAAACGCGCAGAAGCTAAATGAGATCGGCGAAGCGCTTGCAGAAGAATACGGCGTGCCGCACTTGCCGTCCGATTTCAAAAAACAGGAGGGCTATAAGCGCTCCATTCAGCTTTCGGCAGACTATAACCTATATCGGCAGGATTTCTGTGGCTGTGTGTTCTCGAAAAAAGAAAGGGAGGCGAAGGCGCATGGTGAAGCATAACGGCGTTTTGTACCGTGCCGCCGACGCGCACGCCCACATTTATCCCGGCAAGATAGCGGAAAAGGCGACCGAAAACGTTGGCCGTTTTTATGATCTTCCCATGGCGGAGGTCGGCCTGCCGCACGTTTTAAACGAAGAGGGCACCGCCGTAGGATTCGATAAATTTCTCGTCTGCTCCGTTGCGACAAAAGTGGAGCAGGTTGGCTCCATCAATCGTTTCATCGCGGCCAAATGCGAAAAATACCCGAAGTTCGTCGGCCTTGGCGCATGGCACCGGGACATTGAGGACGTCGAAAAAGAGCTCAATGAAATTCAGGCGCTCGGCCTGCACGGCATCAAGCTGCACTCGGATTTTCAAGGCTTTGCCATCGATGACGAAAAAATGCTGCCGGTCTACAAAGCCTGCATGGCGCGCGATTTGCCGATTTTATTTCACATGGGTGACGCCAGAAGCGAGCTCTCTGCGCCGAAGAAGCTTGCAAATGTGCTCGAAAAGCTGCCGGAATTAAAGTGCATCGCCGCGCATCTCGGCGGTTACCAGCGCTGGGATGAAGCCAAAGCGTGCCTAAAAGGCGCGAACGTGTGGGTCGATACCAGCAGCTCGCTGTTTGTGTTGAACCCGGACGAAGCAAGAAGGAGCATTGAACATTTCGGTATGGATAAAGTCATGTTCGGCACGGATTTCCCCATGTGGACGCACAAAAAGGAGCTTGAACGCTTTTTCGCACTCGGCTACGGGGAGGAAGAGAACCGGAAAATGCTTTATGATAATTTTGAAAAACTATTCAAATTGTGATGAAAAGCCGATGTAATCGTATCGGCTTTTATAATATCTTTCTACCAATAAAGTCAACAAAATTTCTGAATTATCTATGGAAATTTTCGCGAAAGTGTGCTATACTGAACTCAAATCAGTCATAGGAGTTGTTTGTATGGATGTGAAATCGATCATTTCTCAAATGACACTGGAAGAGAAAGCCGCGCTTTGCTCCGGTAAAGACTTCTGGCATCTCGATACTCCGCAGCGCCTCGGCATTGAATCCGTCATGGTCTCGGACGGCCCGTGCGGCATCCGTAAGCAGTCTGACGCCGCCGATCACCTCGGCCTCAACGCCAGCGTGCCCGCCACCAGCTACCCCACAGGCTCCTGCATGGCGTGCTCATTCGACCGCGAGCTGTTCCGCCGCTCCGGTGAAGTGCTTGGCCACGCCTGCCAGGCGGATGACCTTTCCGTTCTGCTCGGCCCGGCCATCAACATCAAGCGTTCTCCGCTCGGTGGCCGCAATTTTGAGTATCTTTCCGAAGACCCGTACCTCACCGGCGAGCTTGCCAAAAACTACATAAACGGCGTGCAGAGCCAGAATGTCGGCGTCAGCGTGAAGCATTTCGCCGCCAACAGTCAGGAATACAACCGCATGTCCAGCGACAGCGTCGTTGATGAACGCACCCTGCGCGAAATTTACCTTTCTGCGTTTGAGACTGCCGTAAAGGACTCGAAGCCGTGGACGATTATGTGCTCGTATAACCGCATCAACGGTACATTCGCCGCTGAAAACAAGCGCTTGCTGACCGATATTCTCCGCGACGAGTGGGGCTTTGACGGCTACGTGATGAGCGACTGGGGCGCGACCACCGCAGACCGCGTAAAGTGCCTTGAAGCCGGCATGGAGCTTGAAATGCCCGGCAAAAACGCCGCAAACGACAAGCAGATCGTTGACGCGGTCAACAACGGTACGCTCGATATCAAGGTGCTCGATACCGCCGTGGAGCGCATTTTGAACATCGTTCTCAAATACACCGAAAATAAGCAGTCCGAAACGAAGATCGATTTTGAAGCCGACCACGAAGAAGCGCGCAAGATTGCAGATGAGTCCATGGTTCTGCTCAAAAATGATGGCATTCTGCCATTAAAGCGCAGTCAGAAACTCGCGTTCATCGGTAAGTTTGCGGAGACTCCGCGTTTTCAGGGCGGCGGCAGCTCGCATGTGAACTCCTATAAGGTTACAAGCGCGCTCGAGGCTGCAAAGGGACTCGATGTCACCTACGCGCCCGGCTACGATACGAACACCACAGAGTCCGACGAAGCGCTCCTCAAGGAAGCACAGGAGGCTGCAAAGAGCGCCGATGTTGCCGTTGTGTTCGTCGGCATCACGGACGCCATGGAGTCCGAGGGCATGGATCGCCGCACGCTTTCGATGCCGAAAAACCACGAAGCACTCGTCAAAGCTGTTTCCGAGGTGCAGAAGAACACCGTTGTCGTCGTCATGTGCGGCGGCTGCATCACCATGCCGTGGATTGATGACGTGCGCGGCGTGCTGTACGCATACCTCGGCGGTGAAGCCGTCGGCACCGCGACGCTCGACCTGCTGTTCGGCGATGTGAACCCTTCCGGCAAACTCGCGGAAACGTTCCCACGCCGTCTGGAGGATAACCCCTCGTACCTCTATTTCTTCGGTGATGAGCAGAATAAGACCGAGTATCGCGAGGGCGTATTTGTCGGTTACCGCTACTACGACAAAAAGAACATGGACGTGTTGTTCCCGTTCGGCTACGGCCTCAGCTATACGACGTTTGAATATAGCAATTTAACGCTTGATAAGTCCAAGATGAAGGATACCGATACGCTGACCGTCTCCGTCAACGTCCGCAACACCGGCAAGGTGAAGGGCAAAGAGGTCGTGCAGCTGTACGTCGGCATGCCGGAAAGCCACACCATTCGTCCCATAAAAGAGCTGCGCGGCTTTGAAAAGGTCGAGCTTGAGCCGGGCGAGGAGAAGACCGTCACCTTTACGCTCGCAAAGCGTGCGTTCGCGTACTACCGCACCGATATTTCCGATTGGTACGTTGAGTCCGGCGACTACACGATTATGGCGGCAAAATCCAGCCGCGACATCGCCTGCACCGCGACGGTGAACGTCACCTCTACTACGCAGATTAAGCGCGTCTACACAATGAATTCCACGATTGAAGAGATTATGGAAAGTCCCGTCGGCCGCGAGATTCTCGGCAAGATGATGGCACAGAACCCGCTTGCACAGGCAGATGCGGACGACATCGGCATGGGCGAGGCCATGGCACGTATGATGGCGGAAATGCCGCTGCGTGCGCTGTTATCGTTTGGCGGCGACAGTGTGCCCGCCGGCGCAGGTGAGATGCTCCTGAAGCAGCTTAACGCATAAATTAAATTTATAAACCACCGACAGCACCGCAAAAATTTATCCGCGGCGTTGCCGTGAATTTTATCCCTGGGAGGAAGTTTCAATGAATACGATCGTAACCGTCAAAGAAGGCGCACTCGAAGGTGCGTTTTCCGATGATAAACAAAGCGTGATCTTCAAGGGCGTGCCGTATGCTGCACCGCCGGTCGGCGAGCTGCGCTGGAAGCGTCCGCAGCCGCACGCAAAGTGGGAGGGTGTGCGCCCCGCACTGGAGTTCTCCGCCAAAGCACCGCAGACTGATCTGTCCAAAATGGATCTCTACGGCAAGGAATTTTACAGTGATGAAAACCTAAAGCAGAGCGAAGACTGCCTGTATCTGAACATCTGGACGCCTGCATCTGCGCAGCCGGGCGATAAGTTGCCCGTGTTCTTCTGGATTCACGGCGGTGCGTTCACGCATGGCAGCGGCGCGGAAAAGGAGTTCGACGGCGAGCAGTTTGCGAAAAACGGCGTGGTGTTCGTCTCCATCAACTACCGTGTCGGCGCACTCGGCTTCTTTGTGCATCCGGAGCTCGATGCCGAAAATCCCGAGGGCATCAGCGGCAACTACGGTATTTACGATCAAGTTGCAGCGATCGACTGGGTATACGAGAATATTGCAGCGTTCGGTGGCGACCCGGACTGCATCACGGCAGCGGGCCAGTCTGCAGGCTGCATGAGCGTGCAGACGCTTATTTCGTCCGATTTGACGCGCGGCAAGATTAAGCGCGCTGTTTTGCAGAGCGCAGGCGGCCTTGGTGGTCTTTCGCACGACGTTTCCATTGAAATGCGCGTGAAGTCCTCCAAAGAGCTGATGGAAAAGCTCGGCGCGAAAAACATCGAAGAGATGCGTGCTGTCCCGGCGGAAAAAATCGCCGAGGTGCAGTATACCATCCAGTCCCCAAGCGGTCTTGCGTGGCAGCCCGTTGTTGATAACGTGCTGCTGAAGGCTTCCGTAGACGAAGTGGCGCTTTCCGGCAATGCGCACGACATCGATTACATGATCGGCTGCACCGGCGGCGACATCGCAGCGGGTGATAGAATTCTCGAAAAGAGTGCCGTGCGTTGGGCGAAGAACCAGAATAAACTCGGCAGATGCCCGAGCTACATCTATTTCTTCAACCGTCAGTTGCCGGGCGACAACGCAGGTGCGTTTCATTCGTCCGAGCTGTGGTATGTTTTCCACACGATGAACAGATGCTGGCGCCCGTGGGAACCGTGCGACTATACGCTTGAAGCTGCAATGTCCTCCTACTGGGCAAACTTCGCAAAGACCGGCGACCCGAATGGGGAGGGCTTGCCCACATGGCAACCGTATACCGCCGAGCACCCTGTGCGCATGCTGCTTGCGGAAGAAATCAAAGAAGAAAACGCCATTGCCGTTGAGGACTAAACCGACGCAAATCCGGCTTTTTACAAACAAAAATTCAAGTTTCTTTTAAAATAGTCTTGACAATTTGCCTGTTTGTTGCTATAATATCACTTGT
>NZ_JBKWAE010000026.1:0-7201 GCF_046974225.1 Hominenteromicrobium sp.
GTGCTGCGTCCTTTTCAAAAATTGCCTTGATTTCCACAGTTCCGTCCGGCATGGTGAACTTATCGTTCTCGATAGTCACACCGCCGCTGACGACCTGCCACTCCTTAAAATGATAGCCCGTATTCGGTGTGGCGCTCAGGGAAATGTTCGTACCTGCCGCAGCGGCGGCGAGGTCTGCAGAAGCAGTACCGTTGCCGTTCGTCGTTACGGTGACAGCATACGTTTCCGCTTGTCGCGCTACCAAGGCAAGCTGCCGTGCAGAGAGGTTCCCGGCGCTGTCCTGCGCACGGATATACAGGGCATCGCCGTCTTGCCGTTCTTCCAGAGTTCCTTGGATTGCAAAGCTGCCGTCCCCTGCGGCATAAACGCTTTCGTTATTTTCCCCATAAAGGACTTCGCTGCCGGCGTCCGCCGTGCCGGTGATTTGATAACTGCCTGCCGCCCTGTCCGCGTAGAAGATCGGAGCGGAAAGGGTCAGCACAGGGGCGGTGGTGTCCCTGCTTACCAGCAGAAACACGCCGGTCACGTCCTTGCCCTTCACGCCGTTTACGCGGAGCATCAGCGTGCCGGTAAACTCGGGGATGGCAAAGGTGTTCGACCCGTCCGATGTGAGGGGCGCATCGGTATCCATGCGCGTGACCGTAATGCTTTTGGCTTCCGCGCAGGTCACGGCAAGGGAATTGCTGCTGCCGCCCACATAGGCATGGTACACGCCGTTTTCGTCCGGCGTGCAGTCCTTACCGTTCACGGAAAGGGCAAGGTTCAGCGGCGTGTATTCCGGCAGGAAAACGCCGGAGGATTCGGTTTCTGCGCTGTAATACTTTGCGCCGTCCTCTGTCTGCGTGTAGGCGCTTACACCGACCTTGTAGGTTTCGTTCGCAGACAGATTTTTGGATTCCGCCGTTTCCTCGCCGCCCACGGTCAGAGCCATGTCGATGGAAGTGGTTTTATTGTCAAGGTCGTAACCAAAGCCGGTATCGACCCAGCCACCGTTCTGTTGCTGATAAATCGTCACGCGGTAACCGTCAGCGTTATCTACCTGCTGCCATTCGGCGCGCATGACCTCGTTGCCGGCAGCCTCCAAATTAACGTGCGCAGGAGATTCCGGCTGTTTGGTGTTCGTATACGAGATTTTGCTGTTGAATTGGTTGCTGTCGATGGCAGCAAGCGCTTTTTCCATCACGCCGTCACCATCAAGATCTGTCTCCTTTTCTGTCATCAGGAAGGAGGTTACATAGTATTCGCCCGTAGGTGCCAGTGTGCCGCTTTCAGGAATGTTGACAGCAATATTTTCGGGATCCGCCACCATCTGCTCCTCGACCAGATAGTCCGCGCCGCCCTCGGCATTGGCAAGATACGTGCGCAGCACATACTCTGTACCCGTTTCGGCGTATTTGATTTCGCCCGACAGCTGATAATCATTCAAATTCAAGACAAGACTTTCGAACGGGGTGATGGCAACGCCGCAGGATTTGTCCGTCACAAGCGTAAGCGAGTTTGTGTTGACCTCGTAGGTGCCGCCCTCCGACAGCCGCAGCATCGCCATACGATATTCCTGTTCGTCATTCTTGTTCTTGAGGATGTCGGTGTCGGCGTTGATGGCAGAGTTTGGATCCCTTTGGCCGCCATCGTCCACCCAGTTGATTGCAATATCTTGGTTATTCTTTTTAATTGTTAATGCATCCTTGATCTGCTGCTCGGTTACGGTGTTCTCAAATGCCAACAGGATATACGGTGTCTCGCCCGGGTTAGCGTTCACCTCAATGATTTGCGTGTTTGTACCACCGTTTTCCGCAGCATATGGATCTGCCGCAAGCAGCATGGGAACTGCCTCGCCGCTGTCTTCTGCAGCCACGGCCTGCACCAGCGGATCAACGCCCTTTGTTGACCAGTCCCATTCGGGCAGCTTGCCGAGCCACTTGGTTTCAATGTCCCAGCCGCCGCCTTTGCGGAAATCGGTTTGCACAATTTGCGGCACAAGCACCCACACGCGCGCGTCGAAGACTCCTGCATTCACACCTGTCATCGCGCCGAGGTAGACATCGACATTCTTAAACGCCTGCTTCATGCCCTCGCTGACGTTTGTGTTTGTGACGGGGAAGGTCGTCTGCCCGCCCACGATCAGATTGATGTCTGTGCTGGGAAGGCTAAGACCGCTGAGGAACGGGATGCCAAGGCTGCTCGGAATCTGCAGTCTGCCCTTGACAATACCGTTGGCGCCGATGCCGAGATACACGGTGTCCTTGTTTTGGTTTGCACCGCCGAACGCGCCCAGCTTGATTGCGGTGTTTATGTAAAAGATGTCCAGCGTCTTGCTTGGCAGATTGATGGCAAGTTCCTCCGAACCGCCGAAGTAGGTGCCCTTGTAGGTAACTCCTTTATAAGTACGTTCCTGCCCGTTGAGTTGGAGAGAATAGCCGAAGCTGTCGATGAACTGCGCATTCTTCCCCAGCCCGACGATGCCGACATCCGTTGCCTTGAGGGAAATTTCACTGGGGCCCAGAACGACGTTGCCTGTACCCTCAATCAGATGCATATAGGTACCCGCCAGCGCACCCCGCAGCTTGATGGGCGGGATGGCGAAGTAGTCGCCGTTCACGGTTTTTGCCAGATCCTTAAAACCCGCGCCGCCGCCGTTAAGCTGCCCGACGGGAACAGGCGGCACAAGGGGGATGCCAGGGCTGGACTTGACAAAGAACCACAGCTCGTCGGGAATGAGTGAGCCGTCCTCTTTGCTGCGTTCCAGCGCCAAAGATGCTTCCGTTTCAAACAGGTCGAAGGCGTTTAGCTCCAGCTCAAAGGCATAGCGCTCCTCACCCTTGAAGGTGTTTACCTCGCCGCTGATGCTGGCAAGCTCCAGCGCCATCAGCTTTGCGGTGTCAAAGCTGCCTGTTGCCTTTACGCCGTTGACCTTGAACTCATTTTTGGTATTCAAGCCGTAGCCCAGCTTTTCCATCGAGAACTCGGCACCGTTGAAGATGGTTCGGAAACCGATGTCGCCGCTGAACACAAGGTTTCCTGCCGCGTCGGCTTTCGCGTTTTCCAGTTTCACCGCGGCATAAGGAATGTCCACAAAGACGATGGCATCGTTCTTTTCGGGATCGATTTGGAACGCAAAGCCGTCCTTTGTAAGCGAGATTTGCAAGTCTTTTTCTGCGCCGTTTTTCGGCTGGTAGAACTTAAAGCTCGGTGCGTTCAGGCTTACGCCGCTGTGTTCGATCGTGCCGTCCTTTTTTATGACCAGCTTTCCGCTGCTCTTATTCCATGTCGCCGTAACGGAGGGCGATAGCATCGCCGCGCCGCCGGTAAAGGTGAATTCCGTTCCATTCTTGCTCTCATAATCGCCGCTGATAAGCGCAACGGGGTCTCCGTACTGCTTTTTCAGCGCTTGCAGCGCGGCATCGTCCGCCACATACTCCACTGTCACGCCGCCGTTTACGGCGAACGCGGCAAGCCGCTTGGCGTTGATGGCAGTATTCACTGCATCCGGCTGGGAGGGGACATTCTCCGTGCCCGCCTTGATCAGATCATGAAAGCCCCAAAGAAAGTGGGAGTACTCCTCCGAGCCGTTGGGTTCTTCAAACGTGAAGCCGGTATAGCTGTCACATTGCACCCAGGTATTCAGCGGCTTATCGCCCGGTGTTACGCTGACGGTTTGCGCCAAGGCGACACGAATCGGCTTGCCGCTGACGGAGGTGATATCTTTTTCATAGTAATCCGACAGCCCCACAAAGGGATTTGCCCAAGGGTAGCCGTCCGTATAAACTTCGGTGATGTAAACACCGTCCACATCGCCCCACTCGGAATACCCCTTGGGAACGGTTTTTGTACTTAAATCCTCCACGGACGCGGTGAATACCGAGTTTTCGGTGGTGATTTTCGGGTTCTCCCCTTCCGGCACGGTGGTACGGCTCATTTTAATAGCAGGGCCGCCCGGCTTTTCCAGCGTGGAGGTATGTCCCGTGGCGGTAAAGCAGTTGAACGAATAGCCCCATTTGAAATTGAAGTCACGATTCCAGTCCTGGGGCATGCTGTCCTTGTCGATGCAAATCTCGCTGACCGACGCCAGCACACCCCATGTGTCGGACGATGCGCCGTTCTCTTTGAGCTGGACAAGCTCATAGTAGACTGTCGCCTTTGCTTTGATCAGGCTAAGGGCGGCCAGCAGAGAATATTCCACCTTGATGGCATTTGCGCTGCCGTTCGGCGTTTTTGTCACAAATTCTGCTTTTATCGGCTCAGTCACCACGCCCTCTATCTTTTCCCTGCCTTGGTCATAGGTGGTGAAGGTGCAGCGCGGTGTCTGCCCGATCAGTATGCTTTCCTCATCGGGCTTTGCAGCGGGCGCAACCGTGAGATAGGCATAGGTCCCCCACAATTTGCGAAACGTCATATGGATGTACTCGTTTTGCAGGGAAAGCGAGCCGTCCTCCAGTGTGACGCTTTTTACCGCCCCTTCGGACGGAAAAATGTCCCCCGCAAAAGCCGATACCTGCAAGGGCAGTGTGCCCAGCAGCAGGCATAGGCTCAAAAGCAGGGATAGAAATTTTTTCATGTTGCGTCCTCCTCGTGTTTTTGCTTTTGCTTTTCCCGTTCATGCAGCCGCATACAAACGACCGTCAGCACAACGGCTGCCGCGAACGTCGCAACGCCCACCAGCACATAGCCGCCCGCATCCTCCCGCAGCAGCATCGCACCGAAGCCGCCCCAGGCAGCGGTCTGCCCCTGCCCGACGACCCTGTCCGCTGTCTGCATCAGCGCCGCAAACAGCAGCATACACACAGCGCTCAGCCTGCCGATGCCGCGTTTCTGCCTTCGTCGGGTGTTTTTGCGTATCTGCCTTTTGACAAGCTCGACCCGTCTTGCGGTATCATACATATCGGGGAAGCCTCCTTTCCGGTATTGCCTAAGCGTGAAAAGTCCTTTCACCTATATAGGTACAAAAATTCGGGAAAACTCTCACCCAAAATGCAAAAATTTACAAAAAAATTAAGAGCCGCCCAAAGGCGGCTCCTAAGAAGCGGATATTCGGTTATTTCTTCCGTGATATGCGAATTGCAGACAGCTTTCCCGCCGTTACCAGCAGCACCGGCAGGGCGTAGGCGATGTACTGCGCTGCACCGCCGTAGGCAATCAGCAGGTTGTAGATGGCGTGCAGGGTGATCGCCGCGCCCAGCAGCCCGCAGGTTCCGGCAATCTTCAGCCATGTCCGCTGCCATGAGTAGGCAAGCCCGGCGCCCACAATAATACCGCACAAAACGTGCATGGCACCCGTACCGAAGCCCCGAAAAAAGATGAACGAGAATCGGTCGGCGCCGTTTTGGATGAGGTAGCACACGTTTTCAAAGGTGGCAAAGGCGAGCGCGACTGTGACGGCGGCGGGCTTGATTTTCTCGCTCTCCGGCTCAAA
The DNA here is from genome assembly GCF_046974225.1 of Hominenteromicrobium sp. Classification (NCBI taxonomy): domain Bacteria; kingdom Bacillati; phylum Bacillota; class Clostridia; order Eubacteriales; family Oscillospiraceae; genus Hominenteromicrobium; species Hominenteromicrobium sp. Next base: position 5,411 of record NZ_JBKWAE010000026.1, read on the forward strand.
CACCAGCAAGTAGAATGCCAGCGGCAGCAACTTCATAATTTCCTCCACCACAGGTGCGATCTCTGCCGTGGCGGCAAGGGCGTCTGCATGACAGACCGCCGCGAGAAAGGTGTTGATATAGGCCGAAAGCAGACACACGCCCATTCCGGCGATACAGAACACAAAAAAGCGAAGCTGCCGTCTGCCCATGCACAGGGCGGCCACCAGCAGCGGGGACACCATACAGAGGAAGATATTTTCAATGTAGGTCATAGTTCCACCGCCTTTCTTACCGCGGGCAGCAGCCCCAGCAGAGCAAAGGTCAGGAGCAGATCGCACCAGAATGCAGGGCTTGCGAAAGAGGCAGCCGACCAGAAGCAGCCCACCGTCCAGAGCAGATATTCCGAACCGACATAGCACAGCATACCGATGTGGAAATACCGCCGATTCCGCGCTTTGCCTGTCAGGGTGTTTGCATAAAACAGCCCCCGTACAGCGCAGAAGGACAGCCAGATCATCAAGCCGCACCAAATCAGGTTGGAGAGAACGTCCCCATACGTGCAGTAGAACACCAGCAGCGGCACGCCGACCAAAGGGGCGAGCCACGCTTTTCGGCAGCGAAAGCCGCGTTCCCCCGAATCGGTCAGCGTGACCTGCAAAATCCGCAGAAAAATCACGCTGGCGACCCAGCCGAACTCCGACACATAAAAAACCCGCGGTGTGGTGTTGAACAGCAGCAGGTACAGCGTCCAGTACAGCGATCCCAGGGCAAAGCAGCCGTAAAAGCAAAGCAGCAAAAAATACGCCTGTCTGCGGCTTTTTTGCCATGCAATACCCGAAAGCAGCGCGCCGAGGAAAGTGGTCAATAATTGCAGCAGGTTCTCAATCAGCTCCATGCCGCCCCTCGCCTTCCCTATCCTGACTGTCCTCCCGATTTATCTGCCGAAGCCGGAAGCACAGAACAGTCACGCACACGCCCAAAAGAAAGGACAAAGCCCGATGACAATGTACCCCAGCGCCGCGCCGCCGCCATACATACTGGCGGCCGTTTCAAAGCCCGCGAAATCGCCGGGGCGGATTCCCGTAACCATGCCGGGCATGGCAAAGGACACACCCACGATCAGCACAAGGCACGCCGCAGCAGCAGAAATCGTAGTGATCGTACTGCGCCGCCGCTGTTCCCTGCGCTGTCTTGCGGCGATGCGCCGCTTTGTTTCCGCAAAGCGTTCTTCATGGCTCCGCATTTGTGATTCCCTCCCGTTCCAATAGTTTGCGCAGGCTCTCTTTTCCGCGATACACCAGATTGGTGATCTGCTTCACCGTTTTCCCCGTGACCTCCGCTGCCTGCGCGTAACTCATCCCCTCAAAATAGGTCAGATACAAAACCTCCCGATAGTCCGGGTTCATTTCACCCATACAGCCATGCAGGATGCGGTTGCGCTCCGCCGTGCCGATGACCTCCTCCGCCAGCAGCTGCCCGTCCGGTTCGTCGGTCAGCGCATCCAGGCTGAACATCAGCCTTCGTTTGCTTCTATGGCGCAGCGCCATGTGCCGCGCCGCCTTGTATAAATACGCCTTGAAGCCACCTTCCCGGATGCAGGGCTTTTTCGTGAACAGATAGGCGAACACATCCAGCATCAGTTCCTCCGCCTCGTGTATGTCGTGCAGGTAGCCGTCTAGGTACACAGTCAGAGGATCGCCGTATTTTTCCATCAGGGCCTCCAGCCCTGCGTCATCACCGTCCAGATATTGGCGATAAAAATCCCCGTCACTGACCATCGTGTCCCCCTCCTTCCTGCGATTCATATGCGC
>NZ_JBKWAE010000027.1:0-6935 GCF_046974225.1 Hominenteromicrobium sp.
GCTGCACACCGAGCGCAAATGGGATATGTCGCATGTGAATAAGCATCAGGACTTCGACGGCAAAAATTGCCCGCATAGAACGCTCGACAAGGGCTGGGCGCGGTTTTTTAAAATGATTGAAAGCGAAATGAAGGACGACAAAAAGGAGACAAAGACTGGTGCGAAACCCGTGCCAAAGCAGCTTTACCGCGTGCGGACAAGCTGGTCGGACGCAAAAAGCCAGATCGGCGCGTATGCAATGCTGGAAAATGCGAAAAACGCATGCCCTGTGGGTTATAAAGTGTATGCCTCAAATGGCAAAATTATGTATGAACCGTTCAAAGCGTATACAGTGCGCAAGGACGCTGCAGATGCGCTCAATATCCGCAAGGGTCCGGGTACGAATTATGACGTGCAGGGGCAGATCACAGACACGAAGCGCTATACGGTTGTAGAGGAGAGCGCAGGTGTGGGTTCTGCAAAAGGCTGGGGACGTCTCAAAGCCGGCGGCTGGGTCGCACTCGACTGGGTGAAAAAAGCGCAGCGCCGATGATAAGGCATAATATAAACAGAAAACGCAAAATGAATTTGTGAAAGCAAGATATTGCATTTTTGCGGCCCATGTGGTATGCTAAACGTATTGATGCAGCACGCCGGTGAAACTGAAGGGGGAAAACGGTTTCACCGGCGGCTGTGTTTGAATATTCGCAGAAAATAGGTGGAGAAGTAATGAAGAAACATCACAGTAATCGCAGCATGTTCTCGGGTAAACTCGGGTTCGTGCTGTCTGCGGCCGGCGCTTCGGTCGGTCTTGGCAACATTTGGCGATTTCCGTACCTTGCGGCAAAATACGGCGGCGGCATTTTCCTTTTGATCTACATTTTGCTTGCGCTGACGTTCGGTTACACGATGATCGTGGCAGAAACATCGCTTGGCCGCATGACGCGCAAAAGCCCTGTGGGTGCATATGCATCGTTCACAAAGTCGCATACATTAAAAGCCGGCGGCTGGATTAACGCCATTATCCCAATCCTGATTGTGCCTTATTATTCCGTTATCGGCGGCTGGGTCATCAAATATCTTTTTGAGTACATTTGCGGCAACGGAACAAAGCTTGCGGAGGATGGATATTTTTCGATGTTCATCTCGGACGGCGTGTCCGCCGAAATTTGCTTTATCGTTTTTGCACTCATCACGCTGACCATCATTTTTGCCGGCGTGCGCAACGGTATTGAGCGTGTATCGAAATTCATGATGCCGATCCTTGTCGTGTTGTCTGTCATCATCGCAATCTATTCCGTCACACGTCCCGGCGCACTGAAGGGTATTCAGTATTTCCTTGTGCCGAACCTTGAGAATTTCTCCTGGATGACGGTCGTTTCCGCCATGGGACAGATGTTCTATTCGCTGTCCATCGCCATGGGCATCCTTGTTACGTTTGGCTCTTATATGAAAAAAGAAACGTCCATTGAGGACTCTACACGCAATGTGGAGATTTTCGACACCGCCATTGCCATTATGGCCGGCCTTATGATCATCCCGGCGGTCTTTGCGTTCTCCAGCGGCGACCCGAACACCTTGCAGGCGGGCCCGTCATTGATGTTCATCACGATTCCGAAGGTGTTCGCCAGCATGGGCCTCGGCACGGTGGTTGGCATTCTGTTCTTCGTGCTCGTGCTGTTTGCGGCGGTCACAAGCTCTATTGCGCTGACGGAAAGCGCCGTTTCCACGTTTGAAGATGAACTCCATTGGAACCGCAAAAAGTCGACCGTTGTTATCGGCATCATCATGCTCGTGCTCGGCACGCTGTCTTCGCTCGGCTACGGCCCGCTTGATGCCGTAAAGATTCTCGGCATGCAGTTCCTCGATTTCTTCGATTTCTTAACGAACTCCGTTATGATGCCGATTGCGGCTATTGCGACTTGCCTGCTCGTTTCCCGCGTGATCGGTGTAGACCGTATTGAAGAAGAAATGACGCAAGAAGGCGGCACGTTCCGCAGAAAGAAGATCTTCGTCATGATGATCAAGTATCTTTGCCCGGTCTTTGCAGCCATCATCCTTATCAGCTCTGTCATGAACGCATTCGGCCTGATCTCTATGTAAGCATTTTGACCGGCGCGACGAAAGCCGCGTGCTTCGATGATGCCGCAAGGTGTCATTTTACCGGACGAAAGAAATAACAAAATAGAATGAGCGAGGCCCCGGCGAGCGTTTTGTCATGCTCGCCGGGGCCTGTGTCTGTTGTGCGTTATTTCAGAACTTTTTCGTAGGCAAAGCGGTCTGCGCCGTCCGTAAGGTGAATGATGCCGCAGCGAATGTAACCGTTCTTTTCGAGCGTGTGCTGCATGATGATGTTGCCGGGATGCGTATCGCATCGCATGGAGGTGACACCCGCTTCAAGCGAGAGTTTCGCGCAGTAGGTCATCAAAAACGATGCTGCGCCGCGGTTCTTGGCGCTTTTTGCCGCCATAATGCGGTGCACGATGCCGTAGATTTTGTTTTCTGTCTGCCACGCGCCGTTATAAATTTCGTGGTATGTCGGCTCGTCGCCCACATACACGGCGGCACTTGCAAGAATATTGTTTTCGTCGTCTATCACAACACGGCAGATTCTATTTTGAATGTCCTCACGCAGGGTGGTTTCGTTCGGGTAGCCGTTTTGCCACTGGTCGATGCCGAGCGCCCGCAGCGAAGCTTTCGCGTTTTCTAGCATCTCAAGCAGATAGGGCAGGTCACAGAGCTCTGCATTTCTGATCTTCATTTTCTTTCATCCTTTCCCGTTTTGCCGCGCAGAATCTGCAAAAAATCCCATGTGCGCGTTACAAATATGAACATATACAAAATTATACGATTTTTTGCTTGCCTTTTCAAGGGAAAACGTGTATAATACTAAAGTACGCGGTCAAGTATGTTCCGCGCACGGAAAAAGCCAAGGCGGTTGGAATATACCGTGGAATATGCGAGCGGACAGGTCTGCGCGGCGAGACACCGTGAACCATGTCAGGCGGGGGACCGAGCAGCATTAAGCGGATCGTCTGGTGCGATGCAGGCTGCCTGTCCGTTCACATATTCTACGTTCCAAGCGTCTTTTTCTTTTATCACTCACAAAGAAAGGAGCGCCGCCGTTTGTATAAAGCGTTATACAGAAAATATCGTCCGCAGCAGTTTTCCGATGTCGTCGGTCAGCCGCAGGTGACGGTCACGTTAAAAAACGAACTGATGGCCGGGCGCATTTCGCACGCATATCTGTTCACCGGCTCGCGCGGCACGGGAAAAACGACCTGCGCAAAAATTCTGGCGAAGGCGGTCAATTGCATGGATCCCCAAAACGGCGATCCATGCGGCAAGTGCGACGTGTGCAGAGGACTGGATGACGGCTCTGTTTTGGACGTTGTAGAGCTGGACGCCGCGAGCAACAACGGCGTAGACAGCATCCGTGCGCTCATTGAAGAATCCAACTTCACGCCGACTACGGCGAAATACCGCGTATATATCATCGATGAGGTGCACATGCTTTCCGTTTCGGCGTTCAATGCCCTCTTAAAAACGCTCGAAGAACCTCCCGCACACGTCATTTTCATTTTGGCGACGACCGAAGTCCATAAGCTGTTGCCGACGATTTTATCGCGCTGTCAGCGTTTTGATTTCCGCCGCATCGCACCGGAGGACATCGCAGGGCGCCTTGAGTGGGTCTGCACGCAGGAAAATGTGACAATCGACCACGATGCCGCGATGCTCATCGCCGTTACGGCAGACGGCGGCATGCGCGACGCGCTTTCCATTTTGGATCAGTGCATCGGTCGCAGCGACGGGCACGTGACGTATGGGCTCGTTGCGGAAACGGCGGGCCTTGCGGGGCGTGGGCACTTAATTGAACTCGCCGAGTGCATTCGCACGGGCGACCGCACCGCGGCACTCGAAAAGATCAACGCGCTGTATAAGTCTTCCAAAGACATGGGCAGGCTGTGCGAGGAGCTTGCGGGCTTTTTTCGCAATTTGATGCTCATCAAAACGATGAAGGACGCAAGCGGGCTTGTAAATGCCGTTGGCGAAGAGCTGGAAGCCATGACCAAAACGGCGCTTTCCATGGAGCTTTCAACGATTCTGCACGCGCTCGATGCGTTCCAGTCCGCGCAGTCGCGCATGAAGACCATGAATAAGCGCACGGAAATGGAAATGACGTTTATCCGTCTTTGCACGCCGGAAATGGATACCTCGCCCGCAGCACTCTTGCGCCGCATTGAAGTTTTGGAGCGCGGCGGCCTGCGCCGTCCCATCACCCCGGCACCGAGTGTATCCGCGGCTGAAGCACCGGCAGCACCGGTACAACAGCCCGAGACACCACAGAACAACGCACCTGTGCAGCCCGCGGTAAAGGACAAGCCGCAGTCCACAGAGGAGCTTGCAAAAAATGCGCAGCCGTTCGACGGCTGGTCGGACATTATCGGCTATATGGAAAATTACTCAAAGTCGGTGGCGTCGGCGTTCAAGGGCTCAGCGGCGTACATCAGCGGCGACTACATGCTCATCGAAGCGCCGCAGATTGCGTTTGATCTCTTGAAACGTGCCAGCCAGAGAGAAAAGATCCGCGAGGCCATTCAGCAGGTGACCGGGCGGGTGTATAAACTCGGCCCTTATAAGCCGCCCGCAGCGGACGGCGAAAAACCGAAAGATCCGCTCGACGCCTTTTTGCACGATATGCGCGAAGCCGGCGTGGAGATCGAAGAAAAATAAATTTAAAAACCACACAGTAAGGAGTCTTAACTATGAAAGCACGTTTACCGCAGGGTATGAGCGGCGGCGGAGCCGCAAATTTGCAGCAGCTTGCACGCCAGGCACAGAAGATGCAGGAGCAGATGGAGCAGATTACCACGGAGCTTGAAGCGAAGGAATACACCGCGGCCGCAGGCGGCGGAGCCGTTTCCGCAACCGTAACGGGCAAAATGGAAGTAAAGAATATCGACATCAAGCCGGAGGTCATCGACCCTGATGATGCCGAGATGCTCGGCGACCTCGTCGCTGCTGCCGTCAACGAAGCACTGCGCGCAGCCGCAAACGAGAAAGAGGAGAAGCTTGGCGCAATCTCCGGCGGCATGAGCCTTCCGGGCATCCTCTAATGGCCGGTTATCACGTACCGCCGCTCGAACGGCTCGTCGATAAATTTGAGAGCTTGCCGGGCGTGGGGCATAAGTCCGCACAGCGCATTGCGTATGCCGTGCTCAACATGGATAAAGCGGATGCCGAAAGCTTTGCGCAGGCGATCATCGACGCGCATGAGCAGATCCATTACTGCTCCGTGTGCTGCAATTTGACGGACGGCGACCTTTGCCCCGTGTGCCGCGATGAAAGCCGAGACCGCTCGGTTATCTGCGTGGTGGAAGACCCACGCGACGTGTTCGCGCTGGAGCGCACAAATGAGTTCCATGCGACCTACCACGTGCTGCACGGTGCCATTTCGCCGCTTGGCGGCATCGGGCCGGACCAGCTCAAAATAAAAGAACTTTTGCGTCGCGTGCAGGACGGCACCGTGCAGGAGGTCATCATGGCGACGAACCCGACCGTTGAGGGCGAAGCGACCGCCATGTACATTTCGCGCCTGTTAAAGCCGCTCGGTATCCGCGTAACGCGTCTTGCGTACGGCATCCCGGTCGGCGGCGACCTCGAATATGCTGATGAAGTGACGCTTTCCCGCGCCATTGAGGGCAGACAGGAGCTGTAAAATCGGTTTCGCGTTGACAAAACCGTGAAAGTGGTGTATAGTAAATCACACACAAAGCAGAAGGAGGCAGGCCAAGTGGCAAAAACAGAATTTAAAACGATTGCCCAGAACAAAAAGGCCTACCACGACTACTTTGTGGAGGAGACCCTTGAAGCGGGCATTGAGCTTTGCGGCACAGAGGTGAAATCGCTGCGGCAGGGCAGATGCAACTTAAAGGACGCGTGGTGCTCTGTTGTGGACGGTGAAATGCTCTTAAACGGCTGCCATATCAGCCCGTATGAGCAGGGCAACATCTTTAACCGCGACCCCATGCGGGTGCGCCGTTTGCTCATGCACAAGCGCGAGATCATGCGGCTTTTTGGCCTTTCCAAAACCGTCGGTTATTCGCTCATTCCGCTTTCCGTGTACTTTAAGGGTTCGCGGGTGAAGGTGCAGGTCGGTCTGTGCAAGGGCAAAAAGCTCTACGATAAGCGTGCCGATATGGCCGCGCGTGATGCCCAACGCGATATTCAGCGTGCGCTGAAAGAGAAAAACAGATAAAAGCGATAGCAATATCGCTTTTTATATGGGGATGTAAAGGTTTCGACGGGGACTGGAAGCCCTGGTAAGCGAGTAGCGGTGCGGGACCGCTATAAAATCCGCAAACCTAAAATTAAACGACAACAATACAGTTGCTGTTGCTGCTTAATTAAGCAGCCGTTCTTACCCGTAGGACCGCGGACGGGATAAGAGCGTCACTTAGCGGTGCACGTGAACGGGCCCACGCCTTTAAGCCTGTCATGATCTAAAGGCTACTGATGCGCAAAGCCTGCTGTTCGGCGGTGCGCGGAGGGAATGTCAAAAGAGCCGCTACACTCGTAGAAAGCCCCGGTAACCGGTTTTCGGACGCGGGTTCGATTCCCGCCATCTCCACCAGAAAAAAGGTCTTTGTCATTTTTGACAAAGACCTTTTTCAGTGAAATTTGCCTTGCGGCGAGTGAAATAATAACCTGCGGTTATTGTAAAATTGCTTCGCAGTGAAATGCACTGCGCGCGTTAAGGGCGAATTTAATAACAACTGCAAGTTGTTTTCACATTGCGATGAAGGAGCAGTATTTCACTTGACAGTTATTAGGTGGATTTACTATAATGAATTTAAGATTAAAGTCGCATTTTAGATAGTACTTGCATGTGGAAAGGAGATATGATTACTTCCTATTAGGAACACTGTAAATACAAGGCTTTTCGGAGCCTACAA
>NZ_JBKWAE010000028.1:0-1906 GCF_046974225.1 Hominenteromicrobium sp.
CGTGTAAAATCTGCCGCTGAACCGACGGCTGGTACACAAAACCGGCGTACAGAAGCGTACACAAGAGGGCTCTTCTGTACCGAGCCGTACACCGGCGGCTCAATCTTGCAGCCCCAAAATCAATGCTTGTGAAATCCGTGAAGATTTTCGCCGTAGGTCGAACGCGCTGCACCATCCGGTGATTTACCGAAGCGTGAAGCCGCCGCACTGGACTGTGGCATATCCTGCCATTTCGTATGCTTTCGCACAAAACGATGAAGCTGGTAGGGTACTGTTACGAACAGGGCGTCACGGACGGAAATCTGAGCGGATTTGCGGCACAGCAGATTTTTCACCACAAAGCGCACACAGTTCACTTACTCAAAAACCAATATCACGAAAATATGGAGGTAAAAGTTGATGAAATCCAATCTGAGAAATGAGATCAAGTCATACATCGTCCGTCAGGGCATGACCATGCAGGAGGTCGTTGATCTACTGCGGGATGAACACGGCTGGTCTGACAGCCTATCAAACCTGTCCAATAAGCTCCAGCGGGAATCCCTGCGCTATGTCGAAGCTGTCCAGCTTGCCGACGCGCTGGGCTATGAAATCGTCTGGCAGAAACGAAGATAAGGAGGGCTTTCGCATGATGACAGATGCGGAAAAGAAACTGTTGCAGGCACAGCACCGGTTGGAAGAAGCGCAGGCGCGGGATCGGGTCAAGGAGCGCAAAGCCAGAACACGCAGGCTCATTCAGGAGGGCGCAATTCTGGAAAAGGTGCTGCCAGAAGTGCGGACGATGGAGCCGACTGTACTGGAGGATTATCTGATACAGAAGCTGCCGCAGCACGATTGAATCTGCTGGGAGGTCTCCGGGAAACCGGGGACCTTCCTCTTTTTTCTCCCAAAGGGCGCACTTACTCACCACCCCGAAGGGGCGGTGGTATGCCTACGGCATCGTGCGCTCTCCGAGGGGGATTTCGCTTTCTGCGGAAAGCGACAGACAATGCCACAGCACCTGCGGGCGCTGCTGTCATCGTCTGCGCGATTGGGCAAATACCGTCGCTTCAACCGACGCTATTTTTCCAACCGCCTGCGCAAACCTGCCACCGGCAGCTTTGCCGCAGAGATGGACGGGCGTTCTGCCCGTCCATTTTCTCTTTTACGAAAGAGAAACAGAAAAAAGAAAACGAGGTGAACGAACGATGGCAATTTATCATATGGAAGCGAAGGTGGTCAGCCGGGGCGCAGGGCGCTCCGCCGTGGCCGCCTCTGCTTACCTAAGCTGTTCCCGTCTCTACAACGATTACGATGGGATACAGCACGACTATACGAAAAAGCGGGGGCTTGTCTGGCAGGAGGTGTTTCTGCCGAAATGTGCCCCGCAGGAATGGCAGGATCGTGAAAAACTATGGAACGCCGTGGAGGAAGTGGAGACAGCCAAGGACAGCCGTTTGGCGCGGGAATTTGTCGTTGCCCTGCCCATAGAGCTGAACCGTGAGGAACAAATTGCGCTGCTGCAAGAATTTATCCGAGAGCAGTTTGTATCAGACGGAATGTGCGCTGATGCCGCCATTCATGACACCGACGGTCACAATCCTCATGCCCATATTCTGCTGACGGTGCGCCCGCTGGATGAACAGGGTAAGTGGCAGTACAAGACCGAGAAGGAATATCTCTGCATGAGAAACGGCGAAGAACGCGGTTTTACTGCCGCCGAGTTTAAGGCGGCACAGGACGAGGGATGGGAGAAGCAGTATCCCTATAAAGTCGGCAAGAAGAAGGTGTATATGGTTTCTTCCGAGGCCGATGCACAGGGGCTTATACGGGCTGACAAGCATCCCAAAAGTACTCGGTACGGCAGGCAGAATCCTATCTCCGAGCGCTGGAACAGCGAGGAACAGCTTGCGGCATGGCGGGCGGC
>NZ_JBKWAE010000029.1:0-1814 GCF_046974225.1 Hominenteromicrobium sp.
ACCTTGCGTACTTAAAGCGCGGCGGCCGCATTTCGAGCGCGACGGCACTGATCGGCCCGGTGCTGAGCATCAAGCCGATTTTGTGCGGTGACGAGACGGGGCACATCGTCTCCTGCGGCAAGGTGCGCGGCATGAAGCGCGCCTATCAGGAGCTTGCGAATTATTACGACGGCCGCGCGCTCGACAAGAGCGAGATGCTCGGCATCGCCCACGCGGACAATGAAGAGGGCGCGCAGGCGCTCATCGCGCTGCTGCGGGACAAGGGCTTCACCGGCGAATGCCTGAACGTGGTCTACGAGCCTGTCACCGGCGCCCACGTCGGCCCGGGAACGGTGGCGCTGTTCTTCTACGGAAAAGAAAAGTGAACATAAGGAGCGCCCGAAGGGAAACCTTCGGGCGCTTTTTATATGGTAGACTTTGCGCAAAAGACCTGATATGATGACGAAAGAGAGATTTTGAGAGAAAAATGGGAGGGTTTATGAAAAAATCGTGGCTTATCAGAGCGCTGCTGCTCACCGCGTATTGCGTACCGTTTGCATTTTTCTCTGTGAAGGGTGATATTACTTCGGGGACGATGGTGTATTACGGTGTGATGATCGTCAGCTTTGTGATTTTGTACCGGTGCGCGCTGAAAACAGACAACGTTCCGATCATTTTTATCGGAAATATACTGAGCTTTATTTCTTCTTATTTGACGGCAAAGCTGTCGCAGTTAGACCCGATGGAATGGTACTGCAAGCCGTTTACATCCCACTCTCTGATTGTCGCGATATCGGTCGCGTCCCTCATCATCCATGCAATCATCGTATGGAGAAGAGGCAGAAAGCAGAGGAACGCACAGGGGTGTGACAGAACATGAAGAAACACAAAAAAGCGATGATCGCACTGCTGATCGTAGCCCTGTTCGGTATGATATTGGCCTGCATTTCTTCCCATCCTTTTGTTTCACGCAGGTGCGAGGTGCCGGAGGAGTATGTCGCTGAGATCCGCGCGCAGTCGGTGGGAGTTTACTCAAAGAAAGTGCCCTTGCTGCCGATTTACATTTCCATCGAGCAGTTTTCAGCGGGACGGGCCTATTATACGGTTCACTATTTCCCGTTTGGAACGCTTGGCATGTCCTATAGTTTGACCGACGGATTTTGCCAGGAAAATCCGCTGACGGGCCTGCAATAAGATAATCGGCAGAACCGGCTGTTTTTCCACTGGATTTTTGCGCACGCTTCTGTTATGATAAACGCCAAAGAAACGCCGTGGATCGGCATTGCGTTCAAACCGTCAGCAAAGGAGAAACGAATATGGAAACGATACAGGCCATCAGAAGCAGAAGAAGCATCCGTAAGTACCAGCCAAAACCCGTTCCGCACGAGGTCATCGAGCAGATCGTCGCGGACGCGGCCTACGCCCCCTCGTGGAAGAATACGCAGATCGCGCGCTATGTGCTCGTCGAGGACCGCACGACAATTGACAAAATGGCGGAGGAGATGGTGCTTGATTTCAAGCTGAACGAGAAGACGCTCAAAAACTGCCCCGCCGTTATGGTGCTTACCTATGTGACCGGCCGCTCGGGCTACGAGCGCGACGGCTCGTTCTCGACGCCGAAGGAGGCGGGCTTTGAGATGTTCGACGCGGGCATCGCCGCGCAGACATTTTGTCTTGCCGCGTGGGAGCGCGGCGTCGGCACGGTCATCACGGGCTATTTCGACGAAGAGAAGATCACGAGACTTTTGAACCGGCCGGAGAATCAGAAGGTCGGCTGGGGTATCGGTCTTGGCTATCCCGAGGAGGAGCCCGCCGCGCCGACGCGCACGAGCGTG
>NZ_JBKWAE010000030.1:0-1670 GCF_046974225.1 Hominenteromicrobium sp.
AGCCTGCCATCCTCATAAAAAATGCCCTGACCTTGCCGGAAAACGAGTTTCCCGCATGGGTAAAGGTGGGCGCGATGAGCACGCCATCGTTCTTCAGCACCCGGCGGATCTCGGCAAGGGCCTTCTCCGGCTGCGGCACGATATGCAGTGCGTTGGACACGATCACCACATCGAAGGACGCCTCCGCATAGGGCAGGCGGAACATATCCTGCACGGAGAAGTGCAGCTTGGCAGAGCGGTTATCCCGCTTCGCCTCGGCGATCATCTCCGCAGAGGCGTCCGTCGCCTCGATGTGTGCCGCCGCGTTTACGATGTGCTTTGCAATCAATCCCGTGCCGGTCGCCAGCTCCAGCACCGTCTTGTGCCGCACGACCGGCCGGATCAGCTCATACATCTCGTCATACGCCGCCCGATCCTTTCGCATAAAGCGGTCGTAACGTCCGGCATTTTTGTCCCAGAAATTCTTGTGTTCCTGCATCGCTATCATTCCTTTCAATGTTAGATTAACCTAACCGACGCGTGCATCCGAGCGGTTAGATGGTGCTAACCGTTGCGCCTTGGAAAAGCCGCATCTCTGCGGCCTTCCGCTTATTTAAATAACTCCCTGCAAGCGCCGTACACCAGCGTTTCCAGCACCTGCGGGTACAGTCCTCCTATTTGCTCCTTGTGTGAGACGGTCAGAATCAGTCCGCGTACTGTCGCGGCGGCAAGTGAAATCCCCCGTTTAGGAACAAGGCCATATTTTTCCAGAAGCAGACGAATGTGCGTCTCGTCGTCGTGGTAATGCACATTTTTGACATCCTCCGGCAGTCTCTGCAAAAGCAGCTTTGCATCGTTTTCAATGAAAGCCATGTCGCCGGTATCGGACAGCCGCCGGCAGACGGCAAGGACCGCCTTTGCCGCGCGCTCCGACGGCGGCAAGCCGTCAGTTTCGCTCAGTGCATGGTCAGCCACTCCGTAAAGATCGGAGTGAACATTCTCTAAAACCGCGAAGAAAAGCATTTCCTTGGATTCGTAGAATTTATAGAACGAGCCCTTTGCAATCCCGACCGCCTTCGTCAGCTGCTCTACGGAGGTTTTCTTCATCCCCAGCGTGACAGCACAATGTCTCGTTTCCTTCAGCAACGCCTTGCGGAGCTGCTCAGTCTCGTAATCGGTAAAAGCCAAGGTCGCACCCTCTCTGAAATATGACCGTTTCGGTTCTTCTGGTCATATTATACCGCGCTTTTTTCTGGTTTGCAAGAGGTGTAGAGAAAAAACTCACTAATCAAAAGGGGTGCAGCGTTGCAGAAAGAGACGACGGAATTCCGGTAATCGTTGTCGCCACTGTAAAAGAAACTATATCGTAAAAGGGCATCAGAACGAAGCATCCAAACGCTGCGTTCTGATACCCATTTTGTTTCATATTGCACAGATGGGGTGATTGCAAGGAGAAGAACAGAAATTCACACAACATGAATGACGTATTCACATAATACTACTGCTTTTGCGCTATCATTAACGTTCGATCTTGCATCGATCCGTTTTAAGGTGAGACCTTTTAAGTTGCTCAGCACTCCTTCGCCGCATGATCATCTGCCGCTACCGCCAACCATCCAAAAGCCGCTGTTTGTCACTTCCGGGTAACAAAAAAGCGCCGTATTGCTACGACGCTTTTGTCTTGCTCGGAA
>NZ_JBKWAE010000031.1:0-1630 GCF_046974225.1 Hominenteromicrobium sp.
CGGTAAAGAGCGCGTGCGGGAAAAGCAGCAGGAGCAAACGAGATGAATATGCGGCTAAAAAAGTGGATTCTCCCGAATCTTCCCTACGTCGGGATCGCACTGTTTGCGACAAAGCTCGGTCAGGCCATGCGCATTGCGCCCGGCGCGGATTTTTCCGGCAAGGTGCTGCACATGATGGATGGACTGCACGCTGCGTTTTCCACGGCTGTGCCCAGTTTCCATCCGCTCGATCTCTGCGTTGGAGTTCTGGTCGCGGCTGCAATTCGGCTGACTGTCTACGTCAAGGGCAAAAATGCGAAGAAATTTCGCAAAAATACCGAGTACGGTTCTGCCCGCTGGGGAGCGCATGAGGACATTGCGCCCTACATTGACGCGGATGCCAGAAACAATGTCATTTTGACGCAGACAGAGAAATTGACGATGAACAACCGCCCGAAAGACCCGAAAACAGCGCGCAATAAAAATGTGCTGGTGATCGGCGGCTCCGGCAGCGGCAAGACGCGCTTCTGGCTGAAACCGAATCTCATGCAGTGCAATTCTGAAAAATATCCCTGTTCCTTTGTTGTCACAGACCCCAAGGGCAGCGTTGTGGTCGAGTGCGGCAAGATGCTCCGGCGATTTGGCTACCGCATTAAAATCTTCAATACGATCAACTTCAAAAAGTCGATGCACTACAATCCATTTGCCTATATTCACTCGGAAAAGGACATTTTGAAGCTGGTGACGTGCCTCATTTCCAACACCAAGGGCGACGGAAAAACCGGCGATGAGTTCTGGCAGAAAGCCGAAACGCTTCTTTACTGCGCCCTCATTGGATACATCCACTATGAAGCGCCGGTAGAAGAACAGAACTTCGCTACGCTCATTGAAATGCTGAACTCAATGGAGGTGCGGGAGGACGATGAGGAATTTGAAAATGCGGTTGATCTGATGTTCAAGGAGCTGGCAAAAGAAAAGCCGGATCACTTCGCCGTGCGTCAATATGCCAAATATCGCTTGGCGGCGGGCAAAACTCTCAAAAGTATTTTGGTGAGCTGCGGCGCACGCCTCGCGCCCTTTGACATTGAGGAGCTGCGTGAGGTGACTGCCTACGATGAACTGGAGTTGGACACGCTGGGCGACCGAAAAACGGCGCTGTTTCTCATTATGAGCGACACCGATGCCTCGTTCAATTTCCTGATCTCCATGATTTACAGCCAGCTATTTAATCTCCTTTGTGAGAAAGCCGACGATGTGTACGGTGGACGCTTGCCGGTCCATGTGCGCTGCCTGATTGATGAGGCAGCCAACATCGGGCAGATCCCGCAGCTTGAAAAGCTGGTTGCAACGATCCGCTCCCGTGAGATTTCCGCCTGCCTTATTTTGCAGGCGCAAAGCCAGCTCAAGGCGTTGTATAAGGACAATGCGGACACCATCATTGGCAACATGGACTCGCGGCTATTCCTCGGCGGCTCGGAGCCGACGACACTCAAGGAGCTGTCTACGGCGCTTGGGAAAGAAACGATTGATACATTCAACACCGGCGAGAGTCGAGGGCGTGAAACGTCACATTCGCTCAATTACCAGAAACTCGGCAAGGATATGCCATACTTGTTCGTGAAGAGTTCAGTTGCCTTGAATTTATCATGAA
>NZ_JBKWAE010000032.1:0-1553 GCF_046974225.1 Hominenteromicrobium sp.
ATGGAAATCGCATGAAGTATGCCGTTCGCGTGAATTAAAAAAAGGGGGGTGTCGGCTTTCTGCCGACACCCCCTTCCGTTAAACAGGCTGGTTCTCTATCTCTGTCCTTTTCACTTTGACAACTTCCCCCTTGCAACCGCCTTCTGCCTTCTGGTTGATAAGACCGATGAACTTATAGTAGATGTCCACTTGCTGGGTTTTTACGCCGTCCGCACCAATTTCCTTTTCGTGTACCACGATCTTCTCGATCAACTCGTTAAGGATATACGGTGTCAATTCCTGAATGTTGGTGTACTTCCAAATCAGAGGGATGAATTGCTGGATATTGTTGTAGACTTCGTCATTCCGGGCAAGTTCCGCGGTCAGCGCGTCCCTTTTACCGCGCAGTTCGATCTGTTCACGTTCGTACTTTGGAGCCATGGCCTGATAGCGTTCCTCGCTGATTTTCTCTAATGCCGCATCCTCATAGAGCTTGTTAAGTATTTTGTTTAACTCGTCCATGCGTTTGTCTATCGTTTTTAACTCACGGCGGCTGCGGTCGATGTCCTCCTTCTGCCGTTCCTCCTTAATGGCAAGCAGCATATCCATGTAATCCGCCACATGGCGATGCGCGTCCAGCGCATTGCGGCGGATGTCCTCCAGCACTAACTGGTTCAGCGTTTTCCAACCAATCGCATGAGAGGTACAGCGTTCTTTGCCATAGTTTTTGTATACCCAGCAGGAGAAGCCGGTATATCGCCCCTTTCTCTTGTCATAGCTGACATTCAGCGAGGAGCCGCAGTCAGCGCACTTCACCAGTCCCGCAAAGGGCTGTACCTCGCCGGTGCAGTTTTCTCTGCGCCGAGCCTGCATCATCTGATGCACCGTATCCCACAGGTCCTGAGTGATGAGCGGTTCGTGTGTGTCCTCCGACACGACCCACTCCGATTCATCTGCCGCAATGCGGTGCTTATCAAAGAAGCCCTTGGTCTTTGTGCGTCCGAATACGATCTTGCCAAGGTATACGGGATTGTTCAAAATTGCCCGCACAGAAGTAGCGTGCCAGTCAAAGGGCTTTCGCCAGTAGTCGCTGTTTTTATAGTAGTCAGGGTTATTCTGGTTGAAGTACGCTTGCGGGTTAAGGATTTGCTTCCCACGCAAAATCTTTGTCATACGCACATAACCGATGCCGTCGGCAAACATTTGGGAAATGCTTTTGACCACCTCAGCCGCTTCGGGATCAACGATTAGGTGATGTCGGTCATCAGGGTCTTTCTGGTAACCGAAAGGCGCGCGGCTGCCAATGAACATTCCACTGCCCGCCCGCGCCCGGTGTGCTGCTTTTGTTTTGGTGGAAGCCTGCCGCGCATAGAGTGAGTTGATGACATTGGTCATGGGCAGCATCAGGTTGTCCAATCCCTTCTTGGAGTCGATTCCTTCGGCTACCGCAATGAACCGGATACCCTTTTCCTCAAAGTAATGTTCGATGTACAGTCCCATCTGTGCATACTCACGGCCGAAACGGGAGAGGTCTTCTTGTGTCAAGTAGGGACTAAAAAAATTTTGAGAATTTA